>SLSH01000354.1 GCA_007130555.1 Bacteroidales bacterium | reverse complement strand
TATTACAGAAAGAAAAAAAGAAGGTAATATGTCCTTGATTTGTTGTAAACTGGAATATCCTATTTTTTTACCGGAATAATAGCTATTAATGAAATAAGCTATTATTGAAATAACAATCATTCCTATTATCATAATCTTTATACCATATAAAATACCAATAATAATTATCGGTACTGCCATTATTTTTTTTATAATTTCTAATTTTAAAAAAAGATCCGAACGTCCTTGTACATTAAGCATATTAAGATTAATCGCATGTAAAGGATAAAACATGCCAACAAAACAGAGTAGTTGTAAATAAACAACAGAAGGTAGCCATTGTTCGCCTATCAAAGTTAATATCATAGGTTTGGCTATTGCAGCTAATACCATCATAGAGAAAAAAGTAATGAGCATGGTACTTTTAATTAATTTTTGATATGAGGTTTTCAAGCGTGAAATATCATCTTGTATGCTGGATAAAACAGGGTAGCTAACTCTTTGTATTACACCGGTAATACTATTTGATAATAAAGTCTTGAATTGACTTGCTCGTGTATAAAAACCTAAATCTACGGCAGAATAATATTTCCCTATAACTAAAAGATAAATATTTTTATAAGTTGTATTAATTAACCCGCTGATTAGTAATTTTGACCCGAATGAAAATAATTCTCTAAATGATTGCCAGCTAAAAACAAGTGCGGGAGTCCATTTATTCCATTTCCATAACAACGTAGAAGTAATAAATGCCATAATCAAGGTTTTGATTACCAATGCCCAGACACCATAACCTTTATAAGCTAAGAAAATACCAATGATACCTGCTATAATCGTTGCAATTATAGTAATTCTGGTTTGTAATTTAAAATCAATACGTTTTGTAAGCCTTGTCCTTTGTATGATAGTAAAAGCATGGATAATTAAACCCAAACCAAGTACTCTGATAATGATTTGTAATTTTGGTTCATCAAAAAAACGTCCAATAGCCCCTGCTGTAAAGAATAATATAAAATAAAAAACAATACCCACAACCAAATTAAAATAAAATACAGTTGAATAATCCGTTTGTGTACAATTCTTTTTCCGTATTAATGCTTGTGTAAAGCCACTATCTATAAATGATTGCGAAACAGCAATAAAAATTGCAGTCATGCCTATTAATCCAAATTCTCTTGGCGTAAGCAATCTTGCCAAAATAATACCTATCACAAAGGCAATACCTTGCTTGGATAAATGATCAACAAAACTCCATGTTAATCCTGAAAGTGTTTTTTGTTTAAGACTATCCATTTTTTAATAAAAGTTCTAACAAATACATGACTTATTCTAATTTATTGAATTACAATAATATAATTCAATCATAATTATATTATTTTTTGTTTACAATTCCCCTCATTGCTTACCGCTTACACTCTTTTTGGCACTTGAATGGCACTATCCAACACTCACGAATACCGATTACCCTCCCACAGTTTCGCCCCTCAGTCCCATTTGTGAGTTTAGATTTGTTTTTAAAAAGAATTTGCAAAATATACTAATTATAGTGTAATGTTTAATGTATAAAGGTATTATTTTTATTGATGTAATTTTCACACTCCATTTAAGGCAAGTTATGTTTTTGCTTTAATTTTTGGTGTTTTTTTTGTCGGAAAAAATCACATCCATATTTCTTTCAATAATTATTTTTGCTTTATCTTCGGGGAAACCTGTATGTTTAGCAAGTTTCAGAATATCGTTTTTATCGGGATTTCCATTGCCCATAACAGTTGTAGAATGCCGGCCGTTAAATCCATAACTTGGCGTTAAGTCATAAGCATGTGATAACTTCCATTTGTTAGCTTTATAGACATACGAAAAGTTTCTGGCATGATCATCTCTATTTTCAATAAAAATATTAAACACCATTAAATTAAACATTTTCTCAACTTCATTAAAATCTTTTGTTAAAAAATGTGTCAATTTAATCAGGTCCTCGTAATCAAGCGAAGGCAATCTATGACTTGCATATAATAAGCCTGATGCTGAATGTACATGAAATCTTTGGTCTTTATCTCTATCAAATAATTTAGTTCCAAAATATTTATTATTAAAAAGTCGGGTTTCAGTCATTTCTATCATACACTTACGTGCTAAAACAGAACAATTATATTCAATTTCTCCTATGCTTTCATCGTCATATTGAGCAGGAAATTTAACAAGCCAAACATCATTATTAAAGTTTATTAAAACCTTTGGTCTTACACCTGCAGAAGACCCCGCCTTAGCAATAAGCAGTTCTAGGTTATGCGCATTTTTTGATTCAATAATTTTTTCAACTTCTTTAGCATAATAGTCTATTTCATCAATATCATACTTAGTATCTATTTTATTACAGGGTAGATAAGACAAAGCACCCATACCGTTTTTACCAACCAAGCTTAATCTGTCTAAAATACTTAGCGCTTTTGCATCAAATCCTTTACTTCGGATATATCTGTCAATTAGCAGTCTGCCCCATCCATCGGGCAGGCTATCATTAAAAACACCAAACAGTCCGTCAAAAGGGTCTTTTTTAGCAACAAATGTCTTTTTTTCCAAAGGAAGATATATGGGAGAAATTGAAAAGCCGGTCTCTATCCAATTTGAATCATATTCAAATACAGATAAATTCTGCTTGTTTAATGCTAATTTACCAACACTTGCATCATTATAAAGCACCTCAATTATATCCTGTTTATTAATCATTTTCTGCTTGCCCTTTTGCGTGATTGTTTTTTGTTTTTTATTATTTCGTCAATACTTTCCTGATCTTCGAGTTTTGTTATATTGTAAAAATAATCTGATAGATCTAATATTACAGCTAATTTTAATAGATTTTTCAAAGATATTTCAGCCTTAAGTTCGAATCTTTTTAAAGAGCCGACACTTACACCGGATTTTTTTGCTAATTCTACCTGCGTTATATTTAGCTTTAGGCGTTTGCGTTTAAATTCCTCTGCAATTTTTGTCGCCAAATATTTTGGATTATTAATGTTTAATATATTATTCATAATGTAATAAAAACGGTGTTAAGGACTAAAATATTGTATGTAAAAATGCTACTTCTTAAAAAACTTTGCTTGCATATCTTATCTATAAAGATTGCAATACTTAAAGATATTGCGAACACCTGACCCCGGTTCAAAACTCAAACAAGTTCCCAATAACCCGTCTTTTTGCTTCCTATACGTTTTACAATATTACTTTCTTGCATTTTTTTTATATCGCGTTTAATTGTTTCAACACTAACTTCACACTTTTTAGCCATTTCTTCTTGTGAGACATATTTGTTATTTTTTATCATTTGCAGTATGATTTTTTCACGATTATTTAAAGTGTCATTTAAAGTGTCATTTAAAGTGTCATTTAAAGTGTCATTTA
>SLSH01000106.1 GCA_007130555.1 Bacteroidales bacterium | reverse complement strand
CAAGCTACTTTTCCTGGGCTATAAGACCAAGGACTTTATCGATCTCGAACGGCTTATATATTATATCGGAGGCATCCTCTTCCAATGCCCTGTGTACCATCTCATCAACCGAGTACCCGGTCATCATTATAACCCGAGTTTCGGGGCTCACTTTTTTTATCTGTTTGAGAGTTTCCACCCCGTCCATGCCGGGCATTCTGATATCAACGAAAATTACGTCATACACGGCCTTGCCGGCTTTTTCAAGAGCCTGAGCTCCTCCGTAGCAACTTTCGGCATTGTATTCATTTGCCTTGAGAATATCGCAGAAAACATCGGCAAAATCTTTATTGTCGTCGACGATCAAAACGCTGCTTTTCTTCATTGTCACCCCTTCTCACCGCCCTAGAACAGCTACACCCGCCTTACGGGCAGGATCCGAAAACACTTCTGTCTGCGAACTGAGGAAATGTCAATCGGCGAACCTGGAAATTACAACGTTATCTATAAAAAAGGATCCCCTGTATCTCCCTCCGGTCACATGAGGCGGAGCCGCGTCGTATTCTACCCTTATGGCTATCTTCTTGACCGCATCCAAGTGGTCTCGAAGATTTTGCCCTCCTTGTCCCCTCCAGGGTGAAACCATAGTATCCTCTTTTTCCACTATGGCTTTTATCCTGTTCCATCTTCCCGGGATCAGATCAACCGGCCTTCGCATCTCAATAAAATGCCACCCCACGCCAACGGTCAATATGAGCCTGGCCTTCATAAACCCTCCGGGGGCGCCCCGAGGGATGTACACCTCCGCAGAGATGTAGTCGTAGCCGGTCAGATCCATATCTTTTTCCAACTCGACAAGGGCCGCCGCCCACTTTGTCCCGGGGAAATCGCATATCACTTCGAGGGATCCTGAACCCAAGCTGGTTATTTCTCTTGAAAGAACAACATCCTCAGCGACGTAATCATCAAAATCATATGACCAGTCAGGAATCCCCCACCCTTCGGTACTCTCTTCGAAGGTGAAAACTATATCCTCGGGATGCGACGAAGCCGAACCAACAGCCGGAAACACAAAAGCCAACGCGAAAAATAGTGTAAGTGCCCTTTTATACAAGATATTGGACCTCCTCTTGTCCCCCGGAAAGAGCAACGACGGGCGGGAACCACTACACACACGCCTGCCCCGGAGACGCCTCGCGGCTAGTTTTCAAAC
This sequence comes from Bacteroidales bacterium, assembly GCA_007130555.1. Lineage (GTDB taxonomy): Bacteria > Bacteroidota > Bacteroidia > Bacteroidales > ML635J-15 > SLSH01. The sequence goes on along the minus strand of SLSH01000106.1, from coordinate 2,197 downwards.
AGCTCCGGAAACACAAGATCCACACTTAAAGTATACGCCTCCTATCAGAAAATATCAAGTTTTCACGGGACCTTTGACCGCGTTTCAATATCTTTTCCGAAACCTTTCCGAATAATGCATTCGGCCAGTTCCAAGTCGAGTGATGAGGTAAGTTTTATGTTCAAACTGTCGCCCCGAACCACTTTTACTTTACCGCCATAGGCAATGACCAATCCACAGTCATCGCTCGAGTCATTGATGCCCGTCTCCCTGGCTTTCTCATGTGCCTCGGTTATGATGTTGAACCTGAAAGCCTGGGGTGTCTGAACCCTCTTTAGGACCGTTCTGTCGGGCATACCGGAAATAAATGCCCCTGCCTGTTCCACTATGGTGTCGGTCGTATCTATTGCCGGACCGGCGGCTCCCTCCTCGATCGCGGCTTCAAGAACGGACGTTATCGTTGCCCGGGAAACCAGCGGCCTCGCTGAATCGTGAATAAGCACGTAATCCGTATCCGGGGGGCAGTTCTCAAGTCCACTAAAAGATGATGACTGGCGAGTTTCTCCTCCGGGAACCACTTTGACCGGCTTTCGTATGTCCTTGCCGAAAACCAGCCGTTCCATATCTTCCAGATAACCCGGGTGACATACCACCACGATGTCGGAAACTTCCTCACATGAATCGAAAACGTTCAAAGAATACGCTATGACCGGGATGCCTCCCAGAAACGAAAACTGTTTCGGAACATCCCCGCGCATTCTGCGACCGGTGCCTCCGGCCAGTATGATAGCTGTGTTCTTTTTTGTTTTTCGCAATATAAAGTAAACCTCTATAGTTCAGACCTCAAAATATGTTCTCAGTCCGCCGCGTTCGGGACTACCATCCTATCCAGAAAACTGCCTTTTTCCATTAACTTCCTGTCGTCTACGGTTATGTCAGGCTTGTTAAGAACCCCGTCAAGGTGGATCTGTACGTCATTGGTCCCTCCGAAAGAAGTATTGTTACCTAGAGCTATATGAGCCGTGCCGACAACTTTTTCGTCTTCCAGTATGTTACCGGTTACCCTGGCCTTCGGATTAAGGCCTATCCCCAACTCCGCCACCTTGTAGGCTCGCGCGCCGACCCTATCAAGACGCTCTATAAGTGTTTCCGCCCTCTCGCCTTCAATGTCCACTACCACTCCTCCTCTGACCACGAAAAAAAGAGGGGAACTCAAGATCCCAAGATCGGCAAAAGATACGTCCACTACGTAAATCCCTTCGCACGTCTCCGGGGCAAACGACACCTCTCCTTCCGGAAGGTTCCCGAAAGCTCCGGGAAAATCAAATACTCCTCCGGTCTCACCAAAAAACTCGCTTTTCCCGACCGTAAGAATTAGATCCGTTCCGGCGGAAGAAGTGATGCGTATGGTCGATGCCTCGCGCAATATGCCGTGAAGATACGAGGACCTTTTCCTCATATCATCGTAACTCACGTCCAAACATCTATTGGCTATCTCCTCGGTTATGGAAGGCATGGTCACTATGCGAGCTCCTCTCTTTGTGGCTTCCCTTCTCGCGGCGGTATGAGTAAGCGACCTGTCGGTTATGAGAAGCTCTACATCATAGCCGAACATATCCTTGGCCACATCTTCCGGAGGCTCTGCTCCGTGCTCCACACCCGGCTCCATTACGATAAGCTTGGCCTTTCGCGTTATTTTGCGAGCGGCCTCATAGAAGACTCTTCCAATATCCTGTTTCAGGGTGTCGGTGACTACCAGGCACGATTCCCCCACCCTGAGCTTAAGGGACTCGTCAAACACTTTCTTTATTACGTTCTCATTTATCATTCGCTTTCAGACTTCCCCTTTCCCCGGTTTTACAAAAAAAACGTATCGACAGCCCGCCCATCACACCCCCGCCACCCAGAAGAGATCGTTCTGGCCGGACCGGACATAACATCGCGGGTCCCCAAAACCGCGTTAATTGTACCATTAAATCGTCCGATGAGCAACTCACACACCCGGCAAAGAGTACCGTTCCATGTCCCCTAAAAGGTCGTGAGTGATAGGTCCCGAGACGCCGGCACCAAAACCGGTCGATCCGCGATAATTCAGCCCCTTCTTTCCGCGAAAAGATAAGACGCGCTTTGTGGTTTTATCGCCAGTTCTGCCCGCCGGCTCTTGCATATCGGGCGTGGTGAATATATACTCTATTTACAATGAACACCCTCGACGCTT
>SLSH01000319.1 GCA_007130555.1 Bacteroidales bacterium | reverse complement strand
TGGTGCGGTTTTAAAACGCGGACCGAAAACCGCCCCGGACCCGCGCTTTTGTCATATTAAGAGTTTTTAAAATTTTTTTTAAGATTATGGAGGGTTTATGAAGATTCGACTGAAACTGGCTGCGATTTTCATGCTTGCGGCGGCGTTTGCTTTTAACTCCTGTGCTGATAGCGGGAAAGGAAGCGCGGCAAAGTTCTATCCGGTGTTTGATCTGCAGGAAGGTAACCATCCTATACCTTTTAATGCTGCTTTTATTGGAACTACAGACGGTACTCTTCAGATTCCGTTTACCGGAGACGCTAATAAAGACGGGCTTATAGCCCAGTTAAACACTCTGGATGGATGGTCAACAACCTCTCCGGTAAAGATACCCTTTTCAAGGACTGTTGACGGTTCAACACTTAAGGGCAATGTCCATGTGCTTAATGTTCTTATGACCAGCGCGAGCAACGCGCAGATGTTTATTGAACTTCTGGAGCGCACGGATGAGCTTGCAGCGGATCTTCTTTCCGGGACTGTGGGGAAATTCAGTTCTAATGATGATTTTTTTCTGGATCCCGCTTCAGCTGTTTTTAACGATGACCTGGATTATGAAGAAACAGCACGGATCTTCGCCTTTCTCGCGGCTGCACATGAAATATACCTGCACGGCCTTGAGGCTGGAGGGAATGAACCCCTGACCGGTCATATTATACCTGTACAGGCTTGCGGTGATGTAACCAATATCTTTGAGATAGTTGTGGCTCAGGGAGCCTCCAGAAATGTTCTTCTTAAACCCCGCACCCCCCTTAAAGAGGGATGCGATCTGACATGCGCTGAAGGAACAGATACAGGTATGCTTAAAATGCTGTATAATGAACTTGCCGGACAGGATGTTTCAGTTGCGCTCGGAGACGTCACTACTATTGAGGCTTCTGATCTCAATGAACTTCTTGAGGAACTTGAAAAATATCTGGGCGGAGGCAGTAATCTCACCTCTCTCGCGAATTTTTCAGGGTTTACCGGCAAGGGAAGCTTTGATGACGGCGCTATCGAGTTTAATAACAGCTTTTCAAACGGCTACCTTCCGGTAGTGACCCGTGATGTGAAAAGCACAGGCGGGGATTCCGCCGGCCAGGACTGGATGTTCTCTATTACAATGGATCCAAGACTCGAAGGCTCTGAAGATGTTGTTCTTTTAAAAGAGATGTACAGAGCGATCAACAACAATGTGCTTCAGGGGGATACCAATTATCTGTTTGAATGGAACATAAGCCTTGACGATATAGCGATCAGCTTTCCTTTTTCAACACAGTCTATTACACCGGCTCTTTCATGGATACGTGACGAATTCGCGGGTCCTCTGGATATAAAAGATGTAGATGAGCTTGATATGAGTCTTCTGGGTTTGCTGGAAGAGCTGGGGGATGATAACCCTCTGGACCCTCTGGTTTTCAGCGGTTTCAGGGCTTTTGCGGCTCTTCTTGAGGATGTTCCCTATTTTCTTAACAATAAACCTAAAAATATCGGGGACAGAGGTGACGGCACCCTGGAAGGAGAGAATCCGACCTCATATAACAACAGCCTTTCTATCGGGCACGGGTTATGGGAGGTCTGCGATGACACCGGCTGCAGCCACGCGACGCGTTATAATATCCATAAAGGGCTTCATGTTGATGACCGTGTGAATATACCTGTGGTAATTGCAATCCCGGATAACGATTGTGAGATGCCTGCCAGCGGCTGGCCGGTCTCTCTTCACGGACACGGCAACGGCCGGACCCGCGCGGACATGATTACCATAGCGGGCCGTCTGGCAGAGGAGTGCATCGCCAGCGTGGCTATAGATGATGTTCTTCACGGGACATTCCCGCGCACAGCCTTTTTCCCTCTGCCGCCCGGATTTGATGATGCGCTGGGAGATTTAGGATTGCCGCAGCCTCTGGTGGATGATATAGTGGCCTCCGGCTCACTTTCATTCCGCCTGCTGGAACTCCTGATAAATATAGGCATTGCCGATACTGTCATGAATGAACTCATCGATGAAGAGGTTCCGGATGAGGAGTTTGTTGATGAACTGTACAGGCGTGTATTGCTGGAGGAGGGTTATGTAAGGCTGGTGAGCGATCATGAGCGTCACTTTTTTATAGACCTTCTCAATGACGGAGAATATGACGATAACACAGGGCAGTATTTTTTCATGCACCCCATCGCGGAAAGGCTTGCGGGAATTGACGGCAAGGGCCTGGGCGCGGGTCTTACCACCCGGGACCAGCACCGTCAGAGTATCTCGGATAAGATCCATCTTGTGCGAAGCCTGAAAAATTTTGACCATGACGGTCACACGTTTGATGAGAATAATATATTCTAGAACTGAATATCCCAGGGCGGCATATAGGGATCACACCTTCTCGGAGTTCTCGGTGAAGAGTTGAAGGCATATGCTCCCAATGTGGCTGTAGCGGGTTTCATGAAGTTTATCGAGGGTTCTCCCTCTTTCTCACGGGAGATTCTTCCCAGACTGGCGGATATGGGAATAAAACAGGGTACGCAGGAGCTTGAGGATTTCTTTACATTCGGCCAGCAGATATTTGATCCGGCTGACCCGGTCAACTACACGCGCACTCCGCACGCTAAGTCCGCGACTGTTCTTTTTCAGTATGTCGCGGGTGACCGGAGCGGTGACGACATCTCCTATACAGACCCCGATACTGGAGTGACAGAAACCCTGAAGTCATGGATGATCTTTCCCCCGGATGAAACAAATCCTATCAGTGTCATAAATGACCCCGCCTATAATTATATGTTTCAGCGGAGAGGTCTCGGTGAGAAACAGGTGGTTGAGACCGCTCCTCATGCCGGCGCTACACCTCTCTGGCAGAGCATGGGTCTTGTCCAGGTGAACCCGACCGGCCCGGCGACATATACTGAAGTTGAAAATAGCCGCGCTGTAGTGCGTTTTGTCCGCGGCGGGCACAGTTCTCTGCTGGATTTTACCAGCGGGTACGATAAACAGAAGAAACATGAGCCGGGTGTAGCTATTGAAGTGACCCGTGAGATGCAGACCCAGATCGCACTCTTTTTCAGAAGCGCCATAGATACTGTTCCGACCGTGCATATGCTTAACAATACCGCGGGATGGACCAATCCCATTATAGAAAGCGCGGAATGGGCGCTTGAGGTTGATGAAGATGTTTATCCGCCGGTTCCGGATCCTGTTCCTCTTGAGCCGTGATCCCCGGGCTTAACAGACAGTATTAAAAACAGGCGGCTTAAATGCCGCCTGTTTTTTTAAGAGCGGAGGGGATAGAAACCGCCCGCTGCGCTCGACATGTGCTGAGCCGAAGCCGAAGCATGAACGCAGATATTATATACAAATATGCCACAGAGGCACAGAGGCACAGAGTCACAGAGAG
>SLSH01000076.1 GCA_007130555.1 Bacteroidales bacterium | reverse complement strand
TTTACTCTCGGGCATTGCTTTTTCATACTCTCAGGGATATCTTTATCATCAATTTGAGGGTACGGTAGGTCATGGATTTGTAGCACCGCACAGAAAGGATTTAAACTATCTTATAAAAGAAAGGATAATGATGGGAGAGATTACATACTCCCATAAAACAGACGGAGGAGAATTATGGCATCATACATGGCGATTCCCCGAGGTAGGAGTCGGGTATGTTATGTCTGAATTAAGTAATTTCGGAGTTTTCGGACATGCACATTCTTTTTTTGGCTTTTACGGAGTTCCTGTTTTTGAAAATGAACGCCTGCTTTTTAAGTATCGCTTTGGAATGGGCGTTGCATATCTTTCAGAAAAATTTGATTACAGGATAAATTACAATAATATCGCAATAGGCACTAATATAAATGCTCATATTCATTTTTCGGTTAGTGCGAACATCAAACTGTGGGAAACTCCTTTATATTTTATTGCAGGGGCAAATTTTAATCACTTCTCCAATGCAGCATTTAAAAAACCGAACCTGGGATTAAACCTGATTACATTAAATTCAGGATTTAAGTATATGTTTTCTGATTATGATTATGTTTTGCCAAAAAGACTTTTTCCTTACAAAAGTATGGAGTATTATCTTACTATGTATTACGGAACAGGGTCGAGACAAAATACAACTTACGAAAACAAGAATTATGTAGTTCAATCAATAGTAGCCGATTTTACTTTAAGAATAAATAATAAAAGGGCTTTTGGAATTGGTACGAATATTATTTTCGACCCGTCTTTGAAAACTCAGATTAGAGATTTTGACAGAAACGATTATAAAGGAACCCAAGACCTTTTTAGACTAGGGTTCCATTTGGTTCAGGATGTGTTTTTTACTGATGATATTGTTTGTATAATTCAATTAGGAACTTATGCGTATAATAAGTTTAATGATAAAGACAAAAATTTTATGATATATAACAGGCTGGGAATCAGATATATTTTTAATGAATATTTTGTCGCAAACTTTATGATTCGTTCGCATACATCTGTTGCAGATTTTGCAGAATTCGGAGTAGGATACAGGATAAAAATCTAACAGGAAGATAAAACATCATTATTTATTCTGACAAATTCAACTCATTTTCAAGTTTTTCAATATTAAGAGTCGTTTTTTCCCAGCTTTGCATTTGTTGAGAGAGTTTATTTTTAAGAGATTCGTATTGTTCAAACCAATTATGGTCGTTTATTAAATCCCCCGCTTTATCAGGGGTTGATAATAATCTATCCATTTCGGAAATTTGTTTTTCTAATTTTTCTATTTCGTTTTCGGTATTTTGCAGTAACCTCTTTTGTTGACGCAGTCTTCGTTCACAGTCTTTTTTAAGCTCGAATATTTCTTTGTTTTTACTTATGTTTTTATTTTTAATAGTTTTTATTTGAACTTTTTTCTCTAATTCTTTTAGAGATTCTAATTTTTTTAGTTGTAAAAAATCATAAATGTCTCCGGGGAAATCTTTGATTGTACGATTTCTAAATTCATAAGTTCTTGTACATAAGCCTGTAAGAAAGTCTCTGTCGTGTGATACAAGTATTAATGTACCTGTATAATTTATTAAAGCTTGTTTTAGAATTTCTTTTGATCTTATATCAAGATGATTTGTCGGCTCGTCAAGTACCAATAAATTATATGGCTCTAATAATAATTTTGCCAGAGCCAGTCTGGATCTTTCTCCGCCCGAAAGTACCGAAACTTTTTTGTCAATATCATCTCCGCTGAAAAGAAAAGCTCCAAGTATGTCTCTGATTTTTGTTCGGATATCCCCAACAGCAACATTGTCGATAGTTTCAAAAACTGTTAGTTTTTCATCCATCAGTTCATCCTGATTTTGAGCAAAATATCCGATTTTAAGATTATGCCCGAGTTTTAAATTGCCGGTATAATCCAAATTACCGACAATAATTCTTGATAGTGTTGTTTTGCCTTCTCCGTTTCTTCCCACAAATGCTACTTTCTCTTCCCTCTCGATAATAAGATTAATATCTTTTAACACACAATGATTACCGTAGTATTTTGTTAAATTTTCTGTCTCCAGAACAATTGAGCCTGCACGCGGGGCAGGAGGGAAGCTGATATTTATTTTCGATTTGTCTTCTTCTTCCACTTCAATTATTTCAAGTTTATTTAATTGTTTTATACGCGACTGAACTTGAACGGCTTTTGTCGCTTTGTATCTGAACCTGTCAATAAATTTTTGCGTCTCATCAATCATCTTTTGCTGATTATAATATGATGCAAGTCGTTTATCCCTCACATCCTTACGTAATTCAAGATATCTTGAATAATTCGCTTTATAATCGTATATTTTCCCTAAAGAAATTTCAATGGTTCTTTGGGTTGTATTATCAAGAAATGCCTTGTCGTGAGAAATCAACAGCATTGCTCCGTTAAAATTATTAACAAAATTTTCTAACCACTGTATGGACTCTATATCAAGATGATTTGTCGGTTCGTCTAATAAAAGAATATCAGGTCTTATAAGAAGTATTTTTGCAAGTTCAACTCTCATTCTCCACCCGCCGCTGAATTCGGAAGTTTGTCTGTTAAAATCTTCTCTTTCAAAACCTAATCCTGATAATATTTGTTCAATATTTACATGAAAACTATCCCCCCCTAATATTTCAAGCCTTTCGGATATTTCGCTGAGTTTATTTATCAGTTCCATGTATTCATCAGACTCATAGTCATTTCGGGTTTCTAATTGTTTATTAATATTTTCAATGTTTTTTTTAAGATTAAGTATTTCTTCAAAAGCCAGTAAAACTTCTTCATAAATAGTCCTTCCGTCTTTATGTATCATTTGCTGAGGCAGATATCCTATTTTAATTTCGGAAGGAACGCTTACTCTTCCTTTAGTTGCTTGTTGGAATCCTGCTATAACATTAAGCAAAGTGGTTTTTCCCGCTCCGTTTTTACCGACAAGACCAATTTTGTCTTTTTGATTTATTTGCAATGAAATACTATCAAATAGCTCAAATCCGCCGAATTGTATTGTTAAGTTTTCTGCCGAAATCATGTTTTTACTACAATCTGTATACTGTTATTTTTATTCATTCGCTTTTAATCTTTCTGCATTCTCTGCCATAATAAGCTGGTCTATTATTTCCTGAATATCTCCCAGAATAATATTTTGTAAATTATATAAAGTGAGATTTATCCTGTGGTCTGTTACTCTTCCTTGCTGATAATTATATGTGCGGATTTTTGCAGATCTGTCGCCGGTAGAAACCATTGTTTTTCTTTTTGATGCTATGTCATCAAGATATTTCTGATATTCTAAATTATATAATCTTGTTCTTAATTCTTTCATTGCAGTATCAAGATTTTTTAATTTTGATTTTTCGTTTTGACAAACAACGACAATACCTGTAGGAATATGAGTAAGTCTTACTGCCGAATAAGTTGTATTTACCGATTGTCCTCCCGGTCCGGATGAACAAAATTCGTCTCTTTTTATATCCGCCAGATTTAATTTTACGTCAACTTCATCTGCCTCGGGCAGTACGACGACAGATGTAGCCGATGTATGAACTCTCCCCTGCGTTTCGGTTTGAGGTACTCTTTGTACCCTGTGTACTCCGGATTCATATTTTAAAATGCCGTAAACTCCGTGTCCTTTTACATTGAGCACAATTTCTTTATAACCACCCTGTGAACCCTCTGTAGCACGAACAACTTCGGTTTTCCATCCTTTGTCTTCGGCATATTTAACATACATTCGCATTAAATCACCGGCAAAAATCCCTGCTTCATCCCCACCTGTACCTGCACGTATTTCTAAAATTGCATTTTTATCATCCTCAGGATCTTTTGGAATAAGTAAAAACTTGATTTTCTCTTCCAAAGGTCCTGTTTTTGAATATAGTTCATCCAGTTCTTCTTTTGCCATTTCTCTTAATTCTTCGTCTTTCTCTTCATTTAGAATTTTTTTCGCATCTTCAATATTACCGATAATTAATTTGTACTCTTCGTATGCTTCAATAATTGGCTCCAAATCTTTATATTCTTTATTTAACTTGATGTATTTATCCATATCCGACATCACCGAAGGGGCGTTTAGAAGATTACCGACAGTTTCATGTCTGTCTTTTACTCCTTTTAGTTTATTCAAGATTAAATTATTTGTCATCTGCTTTATTCTTAATTTTTGTTATTATGTTTTTTTGATTTAATAACCTCTGATTTTTGGAGAGTAGTGCATGTACACTTAATATACAAATTCTCCGAAATTACTTTTTATTGTCAGTTTTTTTGTATCGGATTTTTTACAATATCCTATTATTTTTGCATCAATATCAAAGCTTTTGCTGATATCAATTATTTCATTTGCAATGTCTTGTTCAATATATAATTCCATTCTGTGTCCCATATTAAAAACCTGATACATTTCTTTCCAGTCTGTTTTACTCTCTTCCTGTATAATTTTGAATAACGGAGGTAAATCAAATAAATTATCTTTGATAATATGCAACTTATCCGTAAAATTAAGAACTTTTGTTTGAGCTCCACCGCTACAGTGAATTATCCCATGAATATTTTTCCGATGTTCATTTAATATTTTTTTAATAACAGGAGCATAAGTTCTGGTAGGAGAGAGGAGCATTTTTCCTGCATCAATACCGGATTCTTCTGTTTTTTGGTTAAGTCTGTATGAGCCCGAATATACAAGTTTTTTATTTATGTTATTGTCGTAGCTTTCGGGATATTTTTTGGCAAGGTAATTCGCAAAAACATCATGTCTTGCAGATGTTAATCCGTTACTGCCTATACCACTGTTATATTGGTTTTCGTATTTAGCTTTGCCGAAAGAAGCCAGTCCTACAATAACATCTCCGTCTTTGATATTTTCATTATTTATAACATCGGATTTTTTCATCCGACATACAACTGTAGAATCAACGATAATTGTTCTGACCAAATCTCCTACATCGGCAGTTTCTCCTCCTGTAAGAATAATATTAATTCCCAGCTTATTAAGTTCTTCGCATACTTCCTGAGTTCCGTTAATTATTGCAGCGATAACTTCTCCCGGAATAAGATTTTTATTTCTTCCTATGGTTGAAGAAAGCAGAATATTATCAGTTGCACCAACACAAATAAGGTCGTCAATATTCATAACTATTGCATCTTGAGCAATCCCTTTCCAGACAGTCATATCACCTGTTTCTTTCCAGTATAAATATGCCAGGGATGATTTTGTTCCCGCTCCGTCTGCATGCATTATATTGCAATAAGTATCGTCATTCCCCAATATGTCGGGTATGATTTTACAAAATGCTCCAGGATAAAGTCCTTTATCAATATTTTTTATTGCATTATGTACATCTTCTTTTGATGCGGAAACGCCTCTGTTAAAATATCTGTTATTTGCATTCATTTTTAAGTATATACAAAAAAAATCACAACCTGCAATTGTGCAAGGCTGTGAATTTTTATTTAATTTATATAAGTTAAAATTCTCCTGTTTCTACTTCTTCAATAGTAACTTTTCCGCCTGTTCCGTCTTCTTTTCTTTCATCAACAAAAATACTTTCTTCCTCTTCTTCCTCCTCATCGGGTATAACACTAAATTCAGTTCTCCTGTTTAACTGATGAGTTATTTCTATCTGAGAATTATTTGGCAATGCCCTTATAAATTCTTCTGTTAATATTGTTCCTTCTTCAAGAAAATCATATTCTTTTGCAATTTCTTTTGTAACTTCTCTCGGCTCTGTTTTACCAAAACCTATAAATTCCAGCCTGTCTTTATCAATACCTTTACTTATAATATAATTAACACATGATTCTGCTCTTGCCTGAGATAAGTTTATATTATATTCATGAGCTCCTCTAAAGTCTGTATGAGCCCTTAATTCAATTCTTATATGAGGATTTTCTTCCAGAGTTTTTACCAGCTGGTTAAGAGCCACTGTTGATTCTGGTCTTAATGTAGCTTTATCATAGTCATATTCGATATTTGGCAATACAATAATTTTTTGAATTCTCCCCATATTAATATTTACATGAATTGTAGTGTCGTTATCAATATTATGGGTTGTAAACGAAACCGAATTAATAAAATAATCTCTGTCAATTTCTGCCCTTACATTATAATTTTGGTCTTGTTCCAATTTATATGCAAAAGTTCCGTTGGCTCCCGATGATAATTCTGCCACTATACCTTCATCATTTCTAATCGTTACCTTAGCATCTCTTATTAATCTTATATTATCCATATCGGTAGTATCTCTGACAAGTCCGCTAAGATTAATTTCAAGTGGCGGTAAATAAAAAGAATAAATATCATCTCCGCCTTTACCTCCTCTGCGGTCGGAAGTTAAATATCCTCTTTCTTCTTCACCCATAAATATTATTCCGAAATCGTCCCATGATGAATTTATCGGATATTTTAAATTTTCAACATCAATAAAATTTCCGTTTTCATCAGTAATTGCTTTAAAAATATCCAGCCCTCCCATGCCGGGATGCCCGTCAGAAGCAAAATAAAGCGTTCCGTCTTCTCTGACAGTCGGGAAAACTTCATTCCCTACCGTATTTATTTTTGGTCCGAGATTTATCGGGGTGCTAAAATTTACACCACTTATCTTTGTTGTATAAAATAAATCCATTCCACCATAATTATCAGGTGTTTCGGCAGAAAAATACAGAGTTTTTTCATCGGGAGCTAATGCAGGATATCCGACTTCGTATTTTTCGAATCCGGGAATATTAATAGGAACAGCCTCTCCCCATGCATTTCCTCTTCTTTCGGAATAATATATTTTACAAGGTTCATCAACTCTCCTTCCTGCTTTACATCTTGTAAAAAACATCTCATTCCCTCTTGATGATACTACCGAAGCTCCTTCGTCTTCAATAGTATTTACTGTATTTATTCCACCCTGAACAGGTCTTGGTTCGCCCCAGGTTCCTTTTCTGTCCTGAGTAACTTCATATATATCCGTAAAATTCTGACCCGCCCTGTAATTGGTCCTGTCTCCCATTGTGCCTTCTCTTGATGTAGTAAAATAGATTACTCTGTAGTCTCTTGAAGCCCATGTAGGAGAAAAATCAAGTTTAGTTGAATTAAGCCTTGACATATTAGTAACTCTGTAGCGGGTTGGTCTGTTAATCCATCTGGGTGCAATTTCACACGACTGTATCCCGCTGGTTGCTCTGTGGTCGTTCGGATTAATTTTTAAATACTCTTTATAAATTTCAATCGCATCTTCGTATTTACTGTTCATCCTTAATGCATCTGCATAATACAATAAAACATCAGGCTTTATTACTCCCTGAACATAATTCTCTGCAGCTACTTTAAAATGAGATTCCGCTTTAATCGAATTTCCAAGCATATTATAGCAGTATCCTAATTGATAATTTACATAAGCAATTTCACTTTTAGAACTTACATTTGCCAAAGCCCTTTCATAGTGATCTTTTGCAATATCATACATGTTTGTGCTAAATGCTTCATCTCCCCGTTCTATGTGTCTTTGACCAAAAACGATACAAGTAGTTAAGAGAATGGTTAAAATTATTATTGCTCTTTTCATAATCCAGAATTTTTTAAGATTGATAATAAAAAATGTAAATATATTAAAATTTATTTATTTAAAAATATATCTTTTCTGATTTTTTTGTTATTTAAAATTTCTTTTGCATTTATTTCAATAACTTCTGTTTTGTAACTGTCTGATATGTATTGAATTATATAATTCATTTCAGGCTCCAGTTTAATATTGAAATTTCCTTGTTCATTAGAAAGTTCAGTACCCATTAGTATATATTCTTCATTCATAATTTGTATTTCTACGTTTGATAATCTTTTGCCGGTTTTTTTGTCCCATACAGTTCCGGACAGACTTAAATCTATTTCAGGCAAAACAAAATGAAAAATATCTGTTTTTCCCATTCCTCTGCTTCTTCGTGATGAAAGAAAACCTTCTTCTCTGTTACCCATAAATACTATGCCAAAATCATCATGGGAAGAATTTATCGGACTACCTAAATTTATTACTTCATAACTGCCATCGTCTTTTTCTACGGCTTTAAAGATATCTAATCCTCCCATTCCGTGATGACCGTTCGAAGAAAAATATAATTCTCCGTTAATTCTTACATAAGGATACATCTCATCCCCTTCTGTATTTATTTTTGGTCCCATATTTTGGGGATATCCAAAATTATGAATTCTTCTTTCGCGGGTTACTTTATATATGTCTTTACCCCCATAGCTACCGGGCAGTCCTTCGGCAGAAAAGTATAAAGTAAGTTCATCATTCGAAATTGCAGGATGTCCAATTGACACATGCTCGGGAATTCCGGGTATTTCTACTTTTGCTACTCTGCCCCAAAACCTTCCTGATTTTTGAGCCATATATATCCTGCAGCCTTTATCTTGTCTTTTATCATAAGAACATCTTGTAAAATACAAATTATTTGATCTGAAATTTAAGCAGGCAGCTCCTTCCTCATCAATAGTATTTACAAAACCAGGTAATATCACAGGATTACCCCATCGGTTATTCCTGTCTTGTTCTGCATAAAAAATATTTGAACAGTAATCGCCCGATTCAGGATTATCCTGCTCATGAATTTCGGTAAACCTTGTAGATGTGAAATAAACCCTCCTGTAGTTCCTTTGTTCAAAAAACGGACTGTAATCAGATTCGGGAGAACTAAGCCTTGCTACAATATTAACTTCATATCGGGTAGGTTCTTTAAGCATTGCAAAACTATAATTAATATTTTCGACACCCTTATCAGCCAATTCATTATCAGGTTCCAGTTCTTTGAATTTCTCAAACTCCAATAATGCTTCATAATATTTCTGAAGCATTTGAAGTGTTTGTCCGTAATAATAATGTACAATAGGAGCATTATAATTATTATCAATGGATTTTTTGAAAAATCCTTCCGCTTTTTCGGGTAACGAAAGCTTTAAATAACAATAACCTATCTTGAAACTGGCTTCTGCTATTTCGTATTTGCTGCTGTTTCGTTTATCTAACTGAGATTGATAATTTGATATCGCTTCGTAATAATGCTGTAATTCCAATGCTTCATCGCCACGCTCAATAAAACGTTGTGATAATCCTGTATAATTTAAAGCCAGTAGCGTAAATATTATTATAAATATTCTTATCATAAGATGATATTATTTAAAAATGACAAAAATAATATTTTTTTCTTAGCAAAAACATTAAGATATATGCAAAATAAATACCATAAATCTAATTTATGGTATCTATTTATTTAATATAGCCCTGTTATGAAAGGAAATTTGCAGCTAGTATTATTATGAAAGGGTTTTAAGACTTTTAATTAATAAAAAAAAAAAAAAAAATATTCTGCTTTTTACCGTACCTATGGGAAGATTTGTTTCTTCGGCAATTTCCTTATATTTATAACCATCATAAAACTTTGTAAACGGAATACGGTATTCATCGCTAAGCATCGAAACTGCATCGTCTAACTCGGATTTATAAATCTTACTTTCGGTACTTTCATTATTATTTTTTTTATTTTTTATTAAATAATTGTTTTCCGAATCGTCATTAATCGTGTTTTTCGAAGATAATTTTGTTACCTGATTTATATAAGTATTCCTTAAAATCGTAAATAACCAGGCTTTCATATTGGTATCGGAAATATACTTATTCCTGTTTTTAATCGCTTTCAAAAATGTCTCCTGTACTAAATCTTTAGCGTTTTCAGAATCTTTTGAAAGACTTAATGCAAAATATTTTAAACTTTTTTCTGTTTCTAAAAGTTTCGCGTTAAATTCTTGTGTGCTCATAGCATTTAATTATTAAGGTTAATAAAATTTTTTATAAAGTAATAAAGTAATAAAATACTAAAATACATAATTAAAAGTTCAAATCCAAATAATTTTGCATTTATTTTTCTTAAAAAAATGTTAAACAAGATTTATTCTAAATAACAAGAACCGTGTAAGTATATGCTTGTAAGCATTTTAGCAGAGATTTTAGAGTGGGTTTATAAATTGCTTAATAGTATGTATTTCGTGTTTTTTTAAATCGGATTTAATATTATATTTGCAAAGTTCAAAAATGATATTAATAAAAAAAATGAAATATGAAAAAAATAATAGTTTTTGGTTTAGCCGTATTTTTTTCTTGTGGGCTATTGTTTTCGCAGAATAATGGTAAATATGGTCTGATAATACATGGTGGAGCGGGGAATTTTAATTCGGAAGATTTTGATAAAGAGATTTACAATGCTCATTATAATACATTAGACAGAGTGCTGACATACGGTGATTCTCTTTTATCCATAGGATATTCTGCTGTTGATGTTGTTGAGGCTTGTGTTATTATTTTGGAAGACTGTCCGTTTTTTAATGCAGGACGCGGTGCTGTTTTAAATATTGACGGTAAGCCCGAATTGGATGCATCAATTATGGACGGAAAAACTCTTAATGCAGGGGCGGTTTCGGGAGTTACAACAATTAAAAATCCTGTAAAAGCAGCAAGAACAGTTATGGACAGTAGCAGACATGTTTTGTTAATTTCTAAAGGAGCAGAAAAATTTGCAAAAGAATATGAACTGGAAATAGTTTCTCAGGAGTATTTTATCGAAGACAGAATGTATCAGCGTTATCTGGAACGTAAAGAAGAACAGATAAAAGGAACTGTTGGTGCCGTTGCTTTGGATAAAAACGGAAATCTTGCCGCAGCTACTTCAACCGGTGGGATGATGCTCAAACAATATGGCAGGGTAGGAGATGTGCCGATTATAGGTGCAGGATGTTATGCCGATAATTCTGCAGCGGCAATTTCGTGTACCGGACATGGAGAATTTTTTATCAGAACAGTTGCAGCCTATAATGTTATTGCTTTAATGAAATATTCAGGCATGAGCCTCGAAAGAGCTACACAAAAATCAATAGACAGAATAGGAGAGTTTGGAACTTACGGAGGTATGATAGCTATTGATAAAAACGGAAATATGACTATGCCCTTTAACTCTAAATCCATGTTCAGAGCATATATAAATTCGGATAATAAAAAAGAAATATTATTTTAAATATATTAAAGCTGTAGCTTGTGCAGATACGCCTTCTTCTGCTCCTTCAAATCCCAAGCCTTCTGTTGTTGTCGCTTTAATTGATATTTGTTCAGGACTAATATTTAGGGCTTTTGCAAGAGTTTCCTGCATTTTTTGGATATAATTACAGATTTTTGGTTTTTGTAAAATAATCGTAGAATCAATATTTGCGATTTCATAATTCCTGTCTCTCAATAATTTTATGGTTTTTGACAATAAAATTTTGCTGTCAATATTTTTGTACTTAATATCCGTATCAGGAAAATTGTACCCGATATCTCTTAAATTTCCTGCACCAATGAGTGCATCACATATAGCATGAATTAAAACATCTCCGTCCGAATGGGCAATACATCCTTTATTATGGTTAATCTCTATACCACCTAAAATAAATTTTAATCCGGTTTTTAATTTATGAACATCGTATCCTGTTCCGATTCTGTAATTCATATTAAAAATTTAGATATTGGATTTTTGATGTTTATCTACCTTCGTCTGCTAGTCCTGCTATATCAAAAATTAAGGTAAATCTCATTGTATTTTGCAGAGGATTTCTTTGGGTTGTCGGCACCAGAAAAGAAAAGTCAAGTCCGAAAACATTCATTTTTAAACCTGCTCCGAAAGTAAAATATTTACGATTTCCTTTGTATTCGTGCTCGTGGAAATACCCTACTCTTAGTGCAAACTGTTTGTCGTACCAGTATTCGACTCCGAAAGAGATATTTACTTCTGCAAGTTCTTCTCTGAAAGTATTAGGATTATCATAAGTTCCAAAAGCTGTTGCTACACCGGGAGCGTCTGTCCATGAAGAAAAAAGAGCAGCGGGAACAGAAATATTAGGATCTTTTCCGTATTTGATATCCTGGTCACTTACAGTAACAGTGTCGCCGCTTGGCTTTACCTCACCGCTTTGCCAGTAAACGGGAGGACTGGGTACAAGTAATTTATTAAAGTCAACTGTAAATAAAAAGGAATTATACTGGTCGACTTCTATTTTATAACCTACTCCCATTCTGAAATTAGTAGGTATAAAGTCTCTGTACTCTCCTGTGGTATATGAAATTTTATTTCCGATATTTGAAATATTTAATCCCCACATAATGCTTGTGGGCAGTCCTCCGATTTCAAGTTGATTATTATAATAATAAAAAGCAACATCTGCTGCGACCGACATCCCCGGAAATGTAACTTCTCCCGAGCCGGGCGAAGGTATGCCTCCTGTAAGATTACTATATATATATCTCATGGCAACGGCACCGGAAAATTTTTCGGACAATAATCTTGAATATCCGAAATCTATTGAAAATTCATGCGGATTAAAGTCCCGTAATAGTTGATTATCAATAGTTCTGAATTGAATACTTCCCAGGTCAAAATATTTCAATGATGCACTAATTACATTTTCGTCGTTGATTTTTGCATAACCTGCAAGATATGCTATATTCATATCTCTTACTAATTGTCTGAGCCATGGAGTATAAGAAATTGCCACTCCGATTTCATTGTCAATAAAACTATACTTAGCAGGGTTCCAGTGCATTGAGTTTACATCGGGAGTTGTGGCAACTCCTGCATCTCCCAAACCTCCTGCACGTGTATCAGGTGCTATCTGTAAAAACGGAACAGCAGTAGTAATTACGTTAGGATGATCGCGTCCAAATTGATACGCTCCCTCCTCAGAATCAACTTGTGCTATAATATTAAAATTTATAGCAAAAATACCTAGTGCTAATAATAAGATTTTTTTGATTTTCATATTATCATTAAATTACTTTTTATAATATTTGAAAAGAACTGCAAATATAATA
>SLSH01000365.1 GCA_007130555.1 Bacteroidales bacterium | reverse complement strand
GACATATTACATCCATATCAAGAATAGACGAAGATAAGTTTGTTTGGTTAGATAAATTTACAATTAAAAATCTTGAATTATTTTACTCAAACAACGAAGAAGGAAAAAGTCTTATTGATATTCTTGATATGACAGTATCCCCAATGGGAGGGAGGATGTTGAAAAGATGGTTGAATCTGCCATTAAAAGATACTAACGAAATAAATGAAAGACAAAATATAGTTGAATGTTTTATTAAAAATGAAAATTTTCGTACGGTAATTCATAATAATATTTATAAAATCGGAGACATTGAACGCCTGGCATCAAAAATTGCGGTTGTAAGAATTAATCCGCGGGAAATTGTACATTTAAAAAACTCCCTTAATGCAATTATTCCTGTTATAGAAGATTGTAAAAAAGCCAAATGTTCATTGTTAAACCAAATAGCAGAACAGTTTTTTCCTTGCGATGATTTACGAAACAAAATAGAAAAAGAAATTAATCCTGAATGTCCCGGTTTAATAAATAAAGGAAATGTAATTGCACAGGGAGTTTCTAACGAACTTGATGAACTCAGAGGTATTGCTTACGGAGGTAAAGACTATCTAAATAAAATGGTTCAAAAGGAAAGCCAAAGAACCGGAATCAATTCTCTAAAGATAAGTTTTAATAATGTTTTTGGATATTATTTCGAAGTCAGAAATACTTATAAAGATAAAGTTCCCGAAGAATGGACACGTAAACAAACTCTTGTAAGTGCCGAAAGATATATAAATGAAGAGCTTAAAGAATATGAAGAAAAAATTCTCGGTGCCGAAGAAAAAATACATAATCTTGAAATTAGTTTATTTAACGATTTAGTAATATATGCCTCGGATTTTATCGGAGCAATTCAGCAAAATGCAAATTTAATAGCAAAACTTGACTGCCTTTTATCTTTTGGAAAAATTGCAATTCAAAATAATTACTGCAAACCTGAACTAAACGAAAGTAATGTTATAAATATAACCGAAGGGCGCCACCCTGTTATCGAAAAATTATTGCCGTTTGGCGAAGAATACATATCTAATAATGTATTTCTTGATGATAAAACACAACAAATAATGATGATAACAGGACCTAATATGTCCGGTAAATCCGCATTATTACGGCAAACTGCACTTATATGTATCATGGCTCAAACCGGCAGTTTTATACCTGCACAGAAAGCCGAACTGGGAATAATTGATAAAGTATTTACCCGTGTGGGAGCTTCTGACAACATCTCTATGGGCGAGTCAACTTTTATGGTCGAGATGCTCGAAGCAGCAAGTATAATGAATAATATCTCGCACCGTAGCCTTATTTTATTAGACGAACTTGGACGCGGAACAAGCACTTATGACGGAATAAGTATCGCATGGGCAATTGCCGAATATATCCACGAACACTCTAAAGTTAAGGCAAAAACTTTGTTTGCAACGCATTATCACGAACTTAATGAAATGGAAAAAACATTCCCTCGAATAAAAAATTATAATGTGTCGGTTAAGGAAGCAAAAGATAAGGTGATTTTTTTGAGAAAATTACAAAAAGGCGGTAGCGAACATAGTTTTGGAATTCATGTTGCACAAATGGCAGGAATGCCAAAATCAATAGTTTATCGTGCAGGTAAAATTCTTGAACAAATGGAAGGAAGCAGTAAAGAATCTTTAAGCATAGGTAAACCGGTTAAAGAAATCGCAAAAAACAGGGACGGTTTTCAGCTTAGTTTTTTTCAGTTAGACGACCCCGTTTTATCACAAATCAAAAAAGAAATAGAAGGAATAGATATTGATAAACTTACTCCGTTAGAAGCTCTGAACAAACTTAATGAAATAAAAAAATTAACAGGAGGGAAATAAAAAAATTAAATTGTTAAAATTTTAAATTATAATTGGTATAATAGGGGACTTCGTTCATCGGTGGCTTCGGGACGCTGCGCTCCTCAGCCACCTTGCTTATGAGAATGCAAGGTGGTTGAGGAGCAACGACCAAAGGGAGTTGCGTCTCGAAACCACCGCATTAAGGAGTTTGTTTCGAAACCTCCGCCTCTTTTTCAGCCACCGATGAAAGCGGTCCTTATGACAACTTCAAACATTGTTTGACATCACTAATTTGTTATTTTTGCGCATTCATACACAAAAATAGATTGAAATTTGCGTATTAATAAAAATTATATTTATATTTGCAAAAAAATATATTATGATAAATCGAATTCTTGAAAAGAAATTAAGTAGCAAGAATAAAGACAATAAAGCTATTCTTTTATTTGGTGCACGCCAGACAGGAAAGACAACATTGTTAAAGAAACTGTATGAAGAAAAAGACAATATTCTTTGGCTAAGTGGAGATAATAATGACACACATACTTTACTGGTTGATAATTCTGCCAGCCGTTATAAAATTCTGTTTGGTAAATACAATACAATTATTATAGATGAAGCACAACATATAAAAGATATTGGAAGAATAATAAAAATTTTTACCGACCAGTTGACTCGCATCAAAATAATTGCAACAGGATCCTCAGCCTTTGATTTGGCAAATAAAACCTCTGAGCCCCTTACCGGCAGAAAGTGGGAATACTATCTTTTCCCATTATCTTTTGCAGAAATGTGCGAACATCATGGTTTTTTGGAAGAATACCGTTTGCTTGAATTCAGACTACTATATGGTTATTATCCCGAAGTTGTTACTAATGTGGGACAAGAAAAAGAAATATTAAAAAGCATAACTGACAGTTATTTATATAAAGATTTATTGATTTGGAGCAATATAAAGCATTCGGATATGCTTATAAAATTGTTGCAATTATTGGCACTTCAAGTTGGAAGCGAAGTGTCGTATCATGAATTAAGTAAAGAATTGGGAATTGACAGAGGAACTGTAGAAAGATATATTGATTTGCTGGAAAAAACCTATGTGATATTCAAGTTGATTTCCTACAGTCATAATCATAGAAATGAGTTGAAAAAAGCAAAAAAAATATATTTTATTGATAACGGTATTAGAAATGCTCTGATTGCAAATTTTTCACCTTTATCCCTACGCAATGATACAGGAGCATTGTGGGAGAATTTTTTAATTTCTGAACGAAAAAAGAAACTGAATTATGACAATCTGTGGGCAAATACTTATTTTTGGAGAACTACTACACAAGTTGAAATAGATTACATTGAAGAACAAGATGGAAAACTATATGCTTATGAGTTTAAATGGAAGAAAAATAAAAATGAAAAACAAATTAAAATTCCTCGCAGTTTTGCCGAAACATATCCAAAACATACATTTCAACTGATTAGTCCAAACAATATTGAAGAGTTTTTGCTTTAAGCCTATGATAATCTGATATTGCCGGATTTTTATACTGTTTTACTGTCCCAGTATACAATGCTTAAATAG
>SLSH01000078.1 GCA_007130555.1 Bacteroidales bacterium | reverse complement strand
CTCTTCTGGGCTAATTCAGGGTTCTCAATCTCTTGCACTCTTTCATGCCCTACTTTGGCAAGCCATCGCTTGAAAGGCTCAGCTTTCCTGGAAGGAATAGACTGGATTAATCTGAAAGCAGCCTTAGTATTTGTGCAGTCTGTCAAGTAGTACTTTCCATCTGAAGATTTTAGTTTCAGTTGTCCGATTTTTGCGGACAACTCAAATCCTTCCTCCTCAAGCCTTTTCTTGAGGTCAGACCAGTATTTCCTTGGCCTGTCGCTCCCTGTCAAGGCATCTATTATGTCAACTACTGAGAACCACCACTCATCATTAAACCATGTTCTCCTTATTTTTTTATCCTGAAAAACTACTAGTGTATTTTCTTCTTCGGCCATCTTCACCAGTGATAATCTGCTTTTCTTTATAAGTCCTATGCGTGCACTTGTCCAGTGAAAAAAATGTTTTCCTGCGAAACGCTTACCTTCCTATGCTGGCGTATTTGAATCCTTGCTTTTTCATCTCTGCCGGAGAATAAATATTCCTGCCATCTATGACTACGTGGTTTTTCATTAAGCTTTTCATTTTTTCAAAGTCTGGCTGCCTGAATTCATCCCACTCCGTGGCTATGATTAATGCGTCTGCGCCTTTTAAGGCTTCGTATTGGTTCTCTGTAAACTCCACGTTTTTCAGGATTTTCTTTGCGTTCTTCATTGCTTCTGGGTCGTAAGCTTTAATCTTCGCGTATTCTCCTTGTAACTGCTCTATTATGGCTAGTGAAGGCGCTTCTCTCATGTCATCAGTCCTGGGCTTAAACGCTAATCCCCAGACAGCTATTGTTTTGCCTTCTAGTTCTGGCAAGAATTTTTTGAGTTTTGGCACTAAGCTTTTCTTCTGCCTTTCATTAGTGTAATCCACAGCCATTAAGATGTTGCTTGTTAACCCTTGCTTTTCTAAGCTGTGCGCTAATGCACGGACGTCTTTTGGGAAGCAGCTCCCGCCGTACCCGGCTCCTGCTTGCAAGAATTTCGGCCCTATCCTGGTGTCTAAGCCCATTCCCCTGGCTACTTCTTCAATGTCAGCTCCTACAGCTTCGCATAAGCCTGAGATTTCATTCATAAAGCTTATCCTTGAAGCTAGCATAGCGTTAGAGGCGTATTTGATTAATTCACTGCTCTTCTCATCTGTGAACATAATAGTTTTCCCGTTTTTCGTTAAGGGCTCGTATAACGCAGCCATAATCTTCCTTGCTTTCTCGCTCTTCGTGCCTACAACGATTCGGTCAGGGTTTTGGAAGTCTTCAATGGCGGCGCCTTCCCTTAAGAATTCAGGGTTAGAAACAACGTCGAACTCTATTGCCTTGTTGTTTTCCCTGATGATCCTCCTCACTTTTTCAGCTGTGCCAACAGGGACTGTGCTCTTGTTCACAACAACTGTGTAAGTCTCCATTTTCTTAGCAATAGTTTTAGCTGCTTCGTAGACACTGCTTAGATCAGCATCCCCATTATGCTTCTGAGGCGTGCCTACGCATATGAATGCTACGTCTTGAACATCTAAGACAGGCATAGATGTAAATCTTAATCTTCCCTTCTCCCTGTTTCTCTGCACTACTTCTTTTAATCCAGGCTCGTAAATAGGAATAACTCCTTTGTTTAACAACTCAACTTTTTCTTTGTCTACGTCGATACACGTAACTTCGTTTCCTAAATCAGCGAGGCAAGCACCCGTTACTAAACCCACGTAACCCGTCCCTAAAACAGCAATCTTCAACATCTTAATTCTCCAGGATACATTCATTGTTTAAATGAATTACGAAAATAAACTACAATATGGAAGAAAAATGTTTGTTCAGTCAATTTTTTATACTACTCTCCTTTTACACGCATTTAAATGACTTTATTCAAAAAAACAGTTTACTCAACGCTAACAGTAGTAGCATTTACAAGTATTGCGAGCGTATTTGCGTACTTATTCAGATTCCTTCTGGCAAGAAACCTAACCGTAGCAGAATACGGATTATTCTTCGCAATAGTGTCGTTGTTTTCTTTCATGGCAATACTAGCTAGCATGGGATTGGCACATGCAGCGCCTAAATTTATTATAGACTTCTTAGTAAAAAAAGACTTGAGAAAAGTAAAAACAGTCTTGCTATACTCTTTTTTCTTTCACTTAACAGTTTCAATCCTGGTATTCCTTATAATCTTTGTATTTCAAGACACCATTTCTGAGCAGTTCCTGGGAGTTAGTGATTCAACAATCCTCTTATTAATGGCAGTTTGGTTCACAACAACTGTTTTCGCATCCATATTCGTAAAATTATT
This sequence comes from Bacteroidales bacterium, assembly GCA_007130555.1. Lineage (GTDB taxonomy): Bacteria > Bacteroidota > Bacteroidia > Bacteroidales > ML635J-15 > SLSH01. The sequence continues at coordinate 1,105 of SLSH01000078.1, read as the reverse complement.
TTTAGGCTTTCAAAAGCCAGTTCTTGCATCCAGCGTAGAAGTCTCGAGGACAATAATTCTATTCTTTTTAACACTATTATTCTTCTATTTTAACTTCGGCGTACAAAGCCCAGCCCTCGCATATATAGCTACAAGCCTGGCTCTGTTTTTCGCCTATTTGCCAGTTGCAATAAGGGTTTTCCCCAATTTTTTCTCCGTGAAAATGTATAAATCCAAAAAAGTTCTTTCCCGACTAATAAAATTCGGTTTTTTCATGTCTATCGCTTCATTTGCATGGATAGCCATAACCCATATTGACACGATACTAATAACAGGCTTTCTAACATTGGAAGATGTTGGATTATACCAGGTAGCAGTACCTATAGCTTCACTAATAATACACTTTATTGGTGCAGTGAACTTAGTAGCATACCCTACGATAGCAGGGCTATTTTCAAGGAAGAAATATGGTGAGCTAAGCTCAGGTCTAACTTTGTTTTACAAGTATATATACTTGCTCTTGGTTCCTCTGGCAGCTGTCTTCTTCTCTTTCTCACACGTATTAATAAGCGTTTTCTTCGGTGAAGACTACTTAGGAGCATCCACTGCGCTTAAAATACTGGTTGTAGGTGGATTGTTCTCTTCCTTAACTATGTTTAACAACATCGCGTTAGCAGCAACAGGAAACCCCAAAACAGTTTCCAAGACAATGATTTCACTAATGATAATCAACCTAGCGTTGAACCTCTTCTTAATACCTTTGCTCGGAATAGCGGGAGGCGCTTTAGCCACAACAACAACCTTCTTAATAGGCGCAGTTGTCTCCCTGATATTCCTAAGAAAAAGGGCTGATTTCAAAATACCCTTCGCTAAATGGACATTGACGTTCCTCTCAGGAATAATAACCATTGGAGCAGTATTCTTATTCAACGAATACATCATCCTCCCATACTACGCGGCGATTGCAGCATCACTAGCAATAACAGGAACAATTTATCTAAGCTTGATATTCGTCTTTAAGCTAACCACAGTAGCGGAAATAAAACAATTCCTGAAACAATTGTTATGAGCAATCAGATACTTATTTAAATGATTTGGGAATATTTATGTGTTATGGCGCACAGAT
>SLSH01000151.1 GCA_007130555.1 Bacteroidales bacterium | reverse complement strand
TTTTATGATAATGAAGGAGTTCCGCAAGATGCTATTTCATGGAACGATATAAATAATGGTTTGGTTGGTTATGTTGATGGAAATCCTCAATATGCTCCGCCGTGTATGACATGTTCGCCATGTAATCCCGGACCTATAGGAAATTGTACTCATAGCGGAACTTTGGCTTCTTATAACAGTATTCCTGCCGACAGAAAAACATATCTCGGTATGGTAGGAGAACATTCCGATGACCTTGAAAATGAGGAATCCTATATCGGTCTTAAAGGTGGAACTTTCAGAAGAATACCTGACGGAGGAAATTGGGTAACAGGAGAAATTGATATTCCAACTTACGGAACCTGTAATGCGACATGTGCTTCGCCTATTGAAGCCAGCTGTAGTGGGAAAATTACGGTAACAGGATTGGGAGGCACTCCACCTTATACATACTCTTGGGATTATCTTAATACTCAAGGTCCTGTTCTTGAAGGGCTTTGTGCAGGAACATATTGTGTTACCGTAAGAGATGCAAATAATGATGCTATAACTGAATGCTTTATAATAGAAGAAGCAACTCTTGATTTGACAGCATCAACTACAACTCCTGAAATATGTTCGGGCGAAACGATTTCACTAAATTCAAATGTAACAGGGGGTACAATTCCTTATGGATTTCAATGGGAAGGACCCGCGGGGTCAGGTTTTAATTCAAATCAACAAAATCCTGATATTCCGACAACTACGGATAATCATCACGGAACATATACTGTTACAGTTACAGACATACATGAATGTACAGCAGAAGCAAGTGTTAATATTATTGTTAATCCAAATCCAATTGCAGATGCAAATAATGTGTCTGTATGCGAAGGAGAAGAACTGTCTTTATCAGGGGGTCCTGATGGTATGGTTTCATATTCATGGACAGGTCCTGATAACTTTAACAGCTCCGAACAAAATCCAATCGTATCTTTAAGCGCTACAGTAGATATGGCAGGAGGTTATACGCTTACGGTTGAAGACAGCAATGGTTGTACAGGAGAAGTAACAATACAAGTTGGAGTTGCTGAGCAATTTGATGCAACAATTACTCCCGCAGGACCATTTTGCTCTGACGACGAACCATATCAGCTTGAAGCAGTTGATGACGGAGGCACATGGTCGGGACCGGGAGTAAATGCAAATACAGGAGTTTTTGACCCTTCTCAAGCAGATATTGGAGAAAATTTAATAGCTTATAATGTAGGAAGTGGAATTTGTGCCGATTCAGATGAAATTAATATTACTGTTTATCAGTCTCCTGAGGTTAACATAACTCCACAAGATAATTTGTGTACAGATGATGAACCTGTTAACCTTATTGCAAGCCCGACAGGCGGAACGTGGTCAGGAACAGGTGTAGATGATTCAGGAGTCTTTAATCCTTCTGAGGAAAACATAGGAGATAATATCATTACGTATGAGTTTACCACAACCGATGGATGTACAGATTCATCTCAAATAATAATTATTGTTTATGAAACTCCAAATGTTGAAATGCAGGATGCAGGACCATTTTGCTCCGATAACCCACCGGTTACACTTTACGCAACCCCTCCAGGAGGCACTTGGTCAGGACCGGGAATTGTTGATGCAAATAATGGGACATTTTCTCCTTCGGATGCTGAAATAGGAAGTAATATCATAATTTATGAAGTTACAACTAATGGATGTACAAATTCATCGCAAATTACAATTATTGTTTATGAAACTCCAAATGTTGAAATGCAGGATGCAGGACCATTTTGCTCCGATAACCCACCGGTTACACTTCATGCAACCCCTCCCGGAGGAACATGGTCAGGACCGGGAATTATTGATGCAAATGAAGGAGTTTTTTCTGCTTCTCAAGCTGAATTTGGAGAAAACACCATTATTTATGAGGTGGATAATAATGGTTGTATAGATATGGATTCTATTATTATAAATATATTTCTCGGAGATTTTCAGGTAGAATATATTAAACAAGACCCTGTTTGTGTCGGTGGTAGCGATGGATATATCGGTATTACGGTTACAGGTGGTACTCCTCCTTATACTTTTATTGTAAATGATATTGAATATCCCGATACGGGATATATTTCAGGATTAAGTGCCGGAGAATATTTTATTACGATAACAGACGCAAATGGCTGCCTTTATGTTATGCCTGAAATAACTTTAAATGAGGGAACGGATAATTGTATAAAAATTCCTAATGCATTTACGCCTAACGGAGATGGAATTAATGATGAATGGCTCATAGAAAATATTCAGGCATTTACAGACCATTATATTCAGGTTTTTAACAGATGGGGACAGGAAGTTTACAGAGCAAAACACGGTGATGCTCCGTGGGACGGTACTTATAACGGAAATACAATGCCTGTAGGACCTTATATTTATATCGTAAAATTAAGAGAAAATACAGACAATGAAGATGAAATATTTGTAGGAATCGTTACATTGATAAGATAAAAAAATAATTTCTTGTCTGAGAATTTTATAATAAATTAAGGAATTACTTGCCTAAACCTATACTGATTATTAAAATTTCATCATTAATTACAACTTTTAATGATTTTTTTCGTCTAATTAATGATTAAATTAAATATTAATAAAGCATTATTTGTTAATTATTAAAGGGTCCAATATTATAATATAAATTGTTGATTAACAGCAGATTAACAAATTAAAAAATGTTGTAAGATTTATTATTAGTTTTGAGATTTATTATATATAAAATATTATTATTTATTTTGTTTCTGACTGTTTTTTATTCTGTAGTAATCAGTCAGTGTGATGATTTTGAACCCGGCGTAATTTGTTGTGACCATTACATTTGTGAGGGCGGACTTTCAGATTCGTTTTATTTTACCACACCACCATCAGGAGGGGGAGGAGCATATACTTATACATGGCTGGTATGTTTTGAAGGAGATGATTGTACAAATCCTCCGGCAGATTATTTTGAAATTCCCGATGTCGGAAGCGGTGCTGTTTTACAGGGGCAATCATTTTCCGAGAATTTTTTTATTATAGCTAAAGTTAAATCGGCTGATTGCGAAGATTATACTAATTTTGTGGAAATAACTGTTATTCCTAAGCAGGAAGTCAGTATACAAGCTTATGTAGATACTGCCTGTGTAGGAGCAACTGTTGTTATTGATGCTACTATTACCGGAGGTCCGGATCCTGGAGAATGCAGTATTATCTGGGAATATACCGATGACGGAAATAACTGGCATGTTTTAGAAGATGAATATGGTCTTACAGCGAATGTAAATACATCTGTTCCGTTTAATGACAGAATTTTTATTGCGGGTTACGAATGTGATGTAAGTGGCTGTTATGATGAGGTTTCTTCTAATCCTGTTACAATTACAATTTTGGATGCTCCTGTCTGGGGACAGATTGATTT
>SLSH01000404.1 GCA_007130555.1 Bacteroidales bacterium | reverse complement strand
TTATGTTTTTATTTTAGTCCTGCCACTATTTTAATGGATTATTAGCAATTTTTAAGGTATTGGGTAGGGTATATATAAAAGGGGTATAATGGGCAACCCCCCCTATACCTTTATTCCCCTTATCCCTTTATCAAAATCCTCACTGACATCAAAAGTTAAAACTTCCATTAAAATTTGTGATAGCATCTTTTCTTTTTTTATATTTTTGTTCTGATAGCTTTTAAACTTGGCAGCTCTTTGCCTTCGATATATTCTAACAAAGCTCCACCTGCGGTTGACACATAACTTATTTTATGGGCTAATCCGTATTTATTTAAAGCTGCAATACTGTCGCCTCCTCCTACCAATGAAAATGCACCTTCGTCTGTTGCCTTAGCCACAGCCAGAGCAATTTTTATTGTTCCGTTACAAAAATGTTCCATTTCAAAAACACCCATGGGACCGTTCCATAAAATAGTTTTGGATTTTTCAATTACCTTACTGAATGTTTCAGCGGATTTTATTCCAATATCCAATCCCATCCAGTTATCGGGGATTTCATTTCCTCTGCAATGTCTTATATTTGCATTTTGGTCAAATTTATCTGCAATAATACGGTCGGTTGGCAAATATAATTTTACATCTGTTTTTATAGCAGTTTCAAGAATTTCTCTTGCAACAGGTATATAATCGTCTTCACAAAGTGAGTCTCCGATAGAGCCTCCCATTGCTTTTATAAATGTAAAAGCAATTCCTCCGCCAATAATAAGATTATCTACTTTTTCCATTAAAGCTCTTATAATTTCAATTTTTGTAGATACTTTAGAACCTCCAATAATTGCTGTAAATGGTTTTTCTCCTTTATTTAAAACTCTGTTGATATTATTAATTTCGTTTTCAACCAGATATCCCAGCATTTTTGTATCAGGGAAAAATTTGGCAATAGTATATGTAGATGCGTGTGCACGGTGTGCCGTACCAAAAGCATTCATAATATATACATCTCCTAATTTTGCCAGTTGTTTAGCAAAATTTTCATCTGCTTTTGTTTCTTTATCGGTAAATCTTAAATTTTCGAGTATCATTATTTCGCCCGGCTTAAGATTTTTTGCCATTTTTTCGGTTTCGGGTCCTACACAATTTTCGGCGAAAATAACTTCTTTTTCAAAAATCTTCGATAAATACGGAACTATGTGTTTTACGGAATATTTTTCTTCGTATTTATCTTTAGGTCTTCCAATATGTGTCATCAGAATTACAGAACCTCCGTCTGTAACAATTTTTCTGATGGTTGGTGTTGCAGTTACTATCCTGGTATCATCGGTAATTTCATTATTTCCATTTAAAGGCACGTTAAAATCAACTCTGATAAGAGCTTTTTTGCCATAAAAATTGTAGTCGTCAACGCTGAATGTTTCTTTTATTGCTTTTATTGTCGGAAGATTTTTTCCTTTAATGTATTCCAGAAGTGCTCCTCCTGCAGTACTGACATAACTAATCTTATGAGCCAGACTGTATTTATTAATTGCCGCGACAGTATCTCCGCCGCCAACAACAGAATGAAGTCCTTTGTCCGTAGCTCTCGCAACTGATAAAGCGATTTTTAAAGTCCCGAATGAGAAATGAGGCATTTCATAAACTCCCATAGGACCATCCCATAAAAGAGTATTTGACTCTTCAATAATTTTAATAAAATTATCAATTGTTTTAATACCTATATCCAGTGCAACCCAATTGTCAGGTATTTTAGAACATTCGCAGTGCTCTATATTAGCGTCATTTCGTTTTTTATCGGCAATCAGACAATCTTCGGGAAGATGAATTTGTACATCAAAATTTTTTGCGTTTTTTAAAATTCGTTGAGCAACTTTAACATAATCTTCTTCTACCAAAGAATTTCCGACAGAATATCCTTTTGCTTTTGCAAATGTGAAAGCAATACCGCCTCCAACAATTAAGTTATCAATTTTAGGCAATAATGACTCAACAATATCAATTTTAGTAGTTACCTTATTTCCGCCTATCATTAGTGTAAAAGGAGGCTCTGCTTTTTTCATCAGATTATCAACATTTTTCATCTCACTTTCCACAAGAAGACCAAACATTTTATCATAAGGAAAAAATTTGGCAATAGTAGCCGTTGATGCATGATTACGATGAATAGTCCCAAACGAATCATTTACATAACAATCTCCGAGAGCAGCAAGACTTTCGGCAAATTTTTCGTCTGCTTCAAGTTCCTCTTTATAAAAACGCAGATTTTCCAGCATCATAATCTGACCGGGTTTAAGCGATTTTGCCATTTCAAGAGTTTCCACTGATGCGGGATGTTTGTCGCAAAAAATAACTTCTTTACCAATTAATTTTTTTACCAACGGCAAAATATGAACCAACGAATATGCTTCTACTTTCTTACCTTTAGGTCGTTCACGATGGGTTAAAATTATTATAGAAGCATTTTCTAATAATAATTTTTGTATGGTAGGAAGAACTGTCCTGATACGAGTATCATCAATATCTTTTGTTTCTTTATTTACGGGAACATTAAAATCTACACGTAATAATACTCTTTTATCTGAAAAATTATAACTGTCTAAAGTGTTCATAAACAAAAAGTTAGATTGCGAAAAAATAGCTTTGTTAATTTATAGCAAATATAGTTTATTTTATCATATTAAATCCAATTTTTTTTGTATTAAATAACATTATTAGTTTTTTATAAGCATAGACACCTCATAATCAATAATATATATATAAAAACGTAATGAATTATATTAAGCATTTTGATAGCAGGTCGGTATTAAAATTGAATAACGAGCCCCGATACGCTCCGCTCCAGTATGCTTCGCTACGGGGTAAACTACGAGGTAAACAAGGATTAACGATTTATGATTTAAGAATATAATCAAAAATTGTTATTCATTAATCATTGTTCGTTAATAAAATAACTTAGTATTTTTGGCTCTGATTAGATAATAATAAATTTTATTACAAGTAGATTTTGATTCAAATTTTATTAGTTATTTAAGTTTAATATTATATTTGTAAAAATTAAAATCGGAAATAATGAAACGTAATTGTCTTGAATGTGGAGAAAGTTTTGAAGGCAGAGTCGATAAAAAATTTTGTTGCGACCAATGCCGTAATACATTTAATAACCGGCAAAATAAAGATGCCAGTAATTTTTGTAGAAATATAAACAGACTTTTGCGTAATAACAGAAAAGTACTGGAAAATTTTGCAAATAATAAAAAGTATAAGACTAATAAAGAGAAACTGATTACGGCAGGTTTTAATTTTGATTATCTTACAAATATTTATAAAACAAAAACCGGAAAAATTTATTATTTTTGTTACGATTACGGATATATTGAAAATGATGATAATACATTTACGATTGTAGAAAGAAAAGAATACGTTGATTAAAATTTACATATTATGATAAAAATTAATTTAACCGATAAAATTGACAAAAAATCTTCGGCTGTTTTTATTTTAAGCAGCCTAAATCAAATTAACGAATTGAATTTATCAAAAGAAGAAAAACAATTTGCACAAAAAAAGCTGAAAAATACAGATGATAAATTTGTTCAGATAAAATCTTTGTCTGTTACGAATTTTATTGTTTTGTCAGACAAAAAATCTCCTGATTACAAGGATTTTGAGAGATTAAGAAAAAACGGAAATAAAATATTTTCCGTTATTTCCGAAGATAAGACAGAAAAAATCAGTATTGTTGATTACAGTGATAAAAAATCGGCAATTCCATTAGCGGAAGGAATAATTTTAAGTTCATATACTTTCTTAAAATATTTTAAGGACAAAAAAAAGAAAGAATTAAAGTTAAAGAATTTAGAAATTGTTTCGAAATCCGTCAAAAAGAAAGATATTGTTAATCTCAGTTCCTGTTTAACGGGAGTTTTTCATGCCCGCGACATAGTTAATGAACCGCTGTCTTATATGAGTGCCAAACAGCTTTCGGAGGAGATTAAAATAATCGGAAAAAACTCAGGTTTTAAAGTTGAAGTTTTTGATAAGAAACGTATTGAGAGTTTAAAAATGGGAGGTTTGCTGGCAGTAAACAGGGGAAGTATTGACCCGCCGACATTCAGTATATTAACATGGGCTCCCGCAAATGCTATTAATGATAGACCGTATGTATTGGTTGGCAAGGGATTAGTGTATGACACAGGAGGGATAAACTTAAAACCCGGCAGTGGTTTAGAGACAATGAAATCCGATAAATCCGGTGCAGCAGCAGTTATAGGAGCATTTGCAGCAATATCAAAAGCAAAACTCCCGATAAAAATTATAGGACTAATTCCGGCTACGGATAATCGTCCGGGAAATAATGCCTATGTACCTCAGGATATTATTAAAATGTATGACGGAACAACGGTGGAAGTCCTGAATACCGATGCAGAAGGACGAATGATACTTGCAGATGCATTGGCTTATGCAAAAAAATATAATCCCGAACTGGTAATTGATGTGGCAACGCTTACAGGTGCAGCCGTTGTGGCAATAGGAACACAGGCAACTGCAGTAATGGGTAATGATAAAAAAAATATCGAAAAAATTATTAAAACAGGATTTGATACATACGAAAGACTGGTAGAATTACCATTATGGGAAGATTATAAAGAGCAATTAAAATCCGATTTTGCAGACCTGAAAAATATCGGAGGAAGATGGGCAGGCTCGATTACCGCAGGAAAATTTCTAGAGCATTTTACTGATTATAAATGGATACATCTCGATATTGCAGGTCCAGCATTTAACGAAACCTACTCTTCTTATAACGGTAAAGGAGGCACAGGTGTTGGTGTAAGATTATTGTTTAACTTTTTTACAAATAAAATTAATAATAAATAAAACATGAATAAAATTAAGATAGGAATTACTCACGGGGATATAAACGGAATTTCTTATGAAGTAATAATTAAAACTTTTTTGCATACAGATATGCTGGATTTATGTATCCCTGTTTTATACGGCTCTCCAAAAGTTCTGGCGTATTACAGAAAAGCATTTAATTCTCATAATCCAAATCCTACGCTGATAAGTACAATTAAAGATGTTAATCACAGAAAATTTTATATTATAAATTGTATCAGCGATGAAGCCAAAGTTGAAATCGGTAAATCTTCAGATGAAGCAGGTGCTTATGCAATAGAAGCATTACAAAGGGCAGTAGAAGATTTAAAATTCGGGGAACTGGATGCACTGGTAACCGCACCTATAAATAAAAAAAATATTCAGTCGGATAAATTTAAGTACAGAGGGCATACGGAATTTCTTGCCAAAGAATTCAATGCACAGGAACATTTGATGTTGCTTGTCAGCGAAGATTTAAAAATAGGAGTGGTTACGGAGCATATTCCTTTATCGGAGGTTTCGGAAGTTTTAAGTACAAATCTTATTTCAGAAAAATTAAATGTATTAAATAAGAGTTTGATTAATGATTTTGGTATCAGAAAACCAAAAATTGCCGTTATGGGAGTAAATCCTCATGCCGGAGATGAAGGAATAATCGGGAATGATGAAAAAGATATTATTATTCCTGCCATAGAAAATGCACGTAAAAATAATATAATGGCAATCGGACCTTATCCTTCGGACGGATTTTTCGGCTCCTTAGAATATAAAAAATTTGATGCGGTTCTAGCAATGTATCACGACCAGGGATTAATTCCTTTTAAAATGTTATCTTTCGAAAACGGAATTAATTATACGGCAGGACTCCCGATAATAAGAACTTCTCCTGCACACGGAACGGCATTTGAAATAGCAGGAAAAAATATTGCTTCGGAAGAATCATTCAGAAATGCAATTTATTATGCGATAGATATTTTCAAAAACCGAGAAAATCAGGCTGAATTAACAAAAAATCAATTGGCAACAAATGATTTAAAAATTGATGAAGCTGATGATGATATAATAGAAGAGAATGAAAAGTCTTAAAAAATGGTTGAATATTTGTGATTGAAAGCATTATCAACCAGTTATACCAATGTGAAATAATAATTAGTCCGACAAAGGAGGACGTATTATTATTTCACATTGGTATTATTTAGCTGATAGTAAAATTATACTATGAGCCCGTAGGGCTCAAATATTTGTAACCCCGACTTTCAAGTCGGGGGCTAAACAAATACAAAATAAGACCTTTTGGCATAAGTATTTGCAACAAGCAGGGCAAGTGGGAGGGTGCAAATACTATGACAAAAGGTCTTATAAAAACAGCTAAATAATTACGAGAAAAGAAACATATTGCACAATACCTGACTGAAACCATACTAATTGCTAACAGCAACTTAGTACAACGGTTTCCGATTATCCCCCCATTATTCCTTCCTTATAATAATTTTTCTGATAATGGCTTGATTTATATTTGTTATTTTCATTATATAAATTCCATCCTGCAAATCTGATATGTTTATGCTTTTATTAAAGAATCCGTTATTATCGGAATAAACTATTTTTCCGAGTGCATCTCTTATTTCGATATTTAATATTTCCGTTCCGGATTCGACCCAAAGTTTATTATTTGCAGGATTAGGATAAATGTTAATAAAATTTGATTTATCACTTAAACTATAAGTAATAAGTTCCACTTCTGCAACGGCTTGTGCGGTACAATTATTGGTATCAGTTACCGCTACGGAATATAGTCCTGCACTTAGTCCTGTAATTGTTTCGGTGTTTTCGTCATTTGACCAAATAATATTAAACGGAGCAGTTCCGCCGGTAATAATTAAACTTATTTCGCCGTCTTCATTTCCGACACCTGATTCATGTGTGATATTTAAATCCAGTTCGGGCTTTTCATATACTTTTATGTAATTTTCAATGATCTTAATATCCGAACCGCCATTATTTTCAATAGTTAAACTTACAGTATAAATTCCTGGTTCATCATATAAATGCACAGGATTTTGTTCATCGGAATTATTACCGTCTCCAAAATCCCAGAGCCATGATACGGGATTATTTTCGCTTAAATCTGTAAACTGAACCGTAATCATACCGCAAGCTTCTGTAATATCTGCTTCAAAATCAGCTATAGGCGTATTGTATCCAATTTCAATAACTGCGATATTTTCATCGGAACACCCGTTCGCGTCTGTAACTGTAATTCCATAAGTGCCTTCAGACAAATTGCTAATCGTTTCATCATCAGAACCTGTACTCCATTCATAATTATAAGGTTGAGTTCCTCCTGTTACAATTGCGGTTGCTGTACCGTCATTACCATCAGGATAACCGGCGTAAGTAGTTTCGGTTTCAACAATAAGAGTAGGATGAATTGTTGCTGTAACTTCGGATCTTACACTTGTACATGTTCCATAAACTGCAACTTCCCAGTTATAAAAGAAGTAATAATTTCCAAAAATATCGCCGTATTCGGGATCAGCGGCAGTAGTTTCGGTTATTGAAAGTATGTCCTGAATTTCGTAAGGAAAACTTGCAGCATTATTATTATTTCTGTATAACTGAGGATCTCCTTCTCCTCTTAGTACCATGTCGTTCCCGACAGGAACATCAAAATTTAAATTAATTCTGCTTTCTCCTTCGGGTATATTTACGGTTTTTGTTTCAAGCACATTACCTATACTGTTTCTTAATGTTACTGTTCTTTCGCCTTCGGTTTGTGCATATACTTTAACAGAAACAAGTTCAAATTCAACAAAAGCATCAAAAACCAATCCGTGCTGATGTTCATCATTTCCCCAGAAGCCTCCGGCTCCGTTGTAGTTTATTTTTCCGGCATAATAAGTTTCAGGGTTACCTTGTATTATTGATTCCACATAAAAACTTGTTGTTTCACTGAAAAAATCAGTATAACTTGTCCCTGTATTTATGAGATTTCCTTCTGTCAGGGCATCATACCAGTTTAATGTTCCTTCGCCTGAAACATTGAGGGTAATTTCGGATTCTCCGCAAAATTCTTCACTTGTTGCTAAAGGAGGTTCTACAAGAAATATTGATATATAGTCTGTTTTTGTAAGTGTATCACTTCCATATTCATTGCCAATAGTAAGAGAAACAGTATATATTCCGCTACTTTCATAAGTATGTATGGGATTTTGTTCTTCGCTTGTATTACCGTCTCCAAAGTCCCACAGCCATTCATCGGCAAGAAAAGATTTGTCTTCAAATTTGATAATTCCCGAGCAACTTGTTTGCATATCCGACATAAAACCGGCAACAGGAGGTATGTCAGGAGAAATAAGGTTTATGGCATAATCTTCTACTTCTCCGTATCCTGATAATCCGCAAGGGGAATCATTGGGATTATATCCGCTTCTGTTATAGTGTAATCTTATCCTGATACGAACTGGACCGGGAGTTAAGTTTTCGGGAACGGTAATGTGCCCCGAATATACTTCCTGATATTGAATTTCCGACCTGTAAACTTCTTCGCCATCATCACTAAAATCGCCGTTTCCGTTCCAGTCAATCCAGATAATGCATTGGTCGTAGCTATGAGTATTTCCGTTTGTTACAGAAAATTCATAAGTTTCTCCGATAATTAAATCGGTTGACATATCTGTAAAATCAGAATACTGGCTGGCTCCTGAATTATTATTTATTGTATTAAGACTAAAATTCGAAATATACATAAAGTTTGTATTATTTCCTGCTGCATTACATACTTCGGGCAGTCCTACAGTAATATACTCATATTTTGTTGTTTCGTTTTCTCCTTCTGAATTTTTTGCAATCAGAGTAACATTGAATTTACCGAGGTCATAATAAAATATTTCGGGATTTTGTTCCGAACTTGTTTCAGGAGTACCCCCTTCAAAGTGCCATTCCCATTCAACAGGTATATTCTCGCTTAAATCGGTAAATATTACGGAACTTCCTGCGGGGACTTCTGTAATATTTGCAGTAAAATCGGCAACAGGAGGTTCTACAGGGAATACTTCGATAAATTCTGTTTTCTCTTCAGTTACATCACAAGCATTACTTTGAATTTCTAGAACAACATCATATTTTCCTTCGTTGTTATAAGTGATTATTCCGGGATTTTCCTCCTCTGAAGAATTCGGATTACCCCCCGGGAAAGACCACGCCCAGGCAGTAACGGTTCCGCCACTTGTTAAATTAGTAAATTCAACTGTTTCTCCTTCGTAAATTTGAGTAGTTGACGCTGTAAAATCAGGGATTGCAATATCAACAGGAATTAATTCTACATCTAATCTTGTTGAAGTGTTGTTTTGTACGTTAACAGTAGTTACGTAATCATAAAATCCGTCTGCGGAAAAAGTTACTTCATAAGTTCCCTGGTATATCGGGCGGTGGTAATTACCTACGGGAGCAAAAGAATATACTTCCGAATTATACATATCATATCCGATTATTTCTACTTTTGCACCAAAAATAGGTTCATTGGTACAGGCATTGGTAATAATTCCTCTGAATCCGTAAAGAACCTGTTCTGTATAATCAAGTATGGCTTGTTTGTTATAATTCCAAAAATTATTTAAGTGTTGTACTTCTACTTTTTTTACATTAGTCCATTCTAAAATAATTTCTTTTATATTTTTAAAATAATTCATATAATCCATTTGTGTTCCTGTTGCTGTGTATAAACTTCCTGCCGAAGAAACTCCTCCGAAAAATGATGTTAAATATCCTGCCGGACTGTTTTCATGTGCATTATCTGCATAAATCCATGAAACATATTCCCACCAGTCTGCATCTGCATGCACAAGTTGATTTGGAGTCACAAAAGCCCATGGATAAAAAACACATTCTGCTCCGCTATGTCCGTTTGCCGACATTACCAAATTTATCCGGTCAACGTAATCCATTATTACCTGTGTTTCTGGCTCAATGGTTGTAGCCACTCCGTCAACTCTTGGAAAAACTCTGTTTATGTCTATTCCGTTTAAATTAAATCTTATAGATTGCGAAACTGATGTATAATCGGGTGAATTATAAAATGTTCCGTCCGGATTTGCAAGCGGATTTATATAAATTACGATATTATCTACCATATTTGTTGCTTGCGAATCGGTTCCGTAATTTGATAACAGATAATCGGCTAATCTTAATGAAAATATATACCCTATAAGTTCGTCACCGTGCATTGTGCTTGACCACAAAAACCCCGGTTTATCCGCTTCTGTCTCAATATCATTTGTTATTATTAGGCAAACAAGAGGATATCCGTTAATAGAATATCCCATTGTATCCAATCTTGTCATACCGGGATAGTCGCTTACAAAATTATTCATCATTTCCATATATACTTCGTGAGTAGGATATCTGTCCCAGTCAGCCATTTGCTCAACAGTAGTTGCCATTGTAAGAGCTTTTGGTATTGTGTAATAATCATAAACAGGAATAAACTCAAAACCATATTCAAGAAATAATTCAAATCCCGATGTATTTGCGTAAGCATAAACAATATTGTTCTCCAGTTTGTCAATCGAAATTATTTCGGTTAATTCTTTTAAAATATCAAAATCCTCGATTTCAACACGGAAAGTAAAATAAATTTCTCCCCTTTGTTCAAGCTGTGTTTGTGCAAATTCAAGATGTTCATTATTATCTTGTTGAGCATTAATACTTATTTGTAAAAATAAGATAAAAATCAGACCGGTAATTTTTAATAATTTCATAAGCTAAATTTTTATGTTACCTTGTTATTAATAATTTCTTTTTTAAAACTTTATCTTCATATTTAATTGAAACAAAATAAAGACCTTGTTTCAGGTTTTGTATATTAATTTCATTTTTATTTTTTTTTAGAATATCTTTATATACCAACATACCTTGAATATTATAAATATTTAATTCAAGAGGTATATTCTCTTTTGTTTCGATAATAATTATATTCGAGGCAGGTTTAGAATAAATATAAGGTTTAAAGGAATTTATTATATCTTTTTTTGTATTTATAATGTAAATATTTTTAGTAATGTTGTCTGTTCCGCACTCGCTGTTAACGGTAAGGCTAACATCATATTCTCCCTGCTCGGAATATTCGTGCACGGGATTTTTTTCGGAAGAATAATTTCCGTCATCAAAATCCCACAGAAAATTATCTGCGGCAATTGAACTGTCAAAAAAATGAACTGTCAGATTATTTTCAATTGAATAATAGAAGTCTGCCTCAACATTATCATTAACATAAGCAGTGATTTTGGTTTTTTCCGATACACAATCATACTCTTTAATCTGCCAGTCGTAAAAGTATGCATATATATTTGTCTGATTATTTGTTTTTTTAATACTTATAAAATCATTTGAATAGGGGTAATTAAAAATACCTTCTTCTTCTCCGTCGGTTGCAACAAATAAATTTGAAGGAGGATTACAACCAAGTCTGAAATCGTTCCCTACGGGAATATCAAAATTCAAATCAATGATATGTTCCCCTTCTTCAATATAAATATCAATGGAATTTAAAATTTCCCCGATTGAGTTACTCAAATAAATTGTTCGTTCACCGCTTTCGGAAGAATAGACTTTTACGGATTTTAAAATACATGGGATATAACAATCAAATCTTAGATATATATTTGTCATACTTGTTATATATACCCCTTCATTTGTTTTTTCGGGTTCACCTAAACTGTACTCTTGTCCCTGCAAAAAACTCTGAACATAATATGATGTTGTTTCCGATAATACCGGTGTTTGATATGTATTGCCCGTGTGAAATACTTCATGCTCATTAAGGTTTTCGTACCAATATATTTCTCCTTCATCATTTACGCTTAATTCAACAGAAGCAGGTTCTCCGCAGATTACTCCGTTTAGAGTATTTATAAGTTTTTTAAGTTCAATTGTAACTGCATTTTCCAAAATAACAGAGTCCGATCCATACTGATTTTGGGCAATTAATTTTACATCATAAATTCCGTTTTGAGCATATATGTGCGTAGGGTCTTTTTCATAGGAATAATTGCCGTCTCCAAAATCCCATAAAAAATCAGTATCTTCGGATGTTTCCGAGGTATTTATAAAAGTAACTTCGGGATTACAGTAATATACTTCGTGTTCCGGTTCAAATGACGTAAGCGGTGGCGATAATTCAATATCAACCAACTGAACATCAAGTATTGTTTGTTCGTAGTTTTGGATATTTATATCAAATGATTTGCTTCTGTAACCATCAGCAGAAAATTTAACGATATAATCGCTCTCGTAAAGCAATCTGTAATAATCTCCGGATTCCTGATTGGAATATACGTGAGAATTAAAAAAGTCATAGTCTTCAATAAAAACTCTGGCTCTTAAAGGTTCTTCGGTTAAAGAGTCGGTTACAAAACCGCGAAGTCCGTAAGTGGCTTGTTCCATATAATTCAGAAAAGCCTGTTTGTTATAGCTCCAGTAATCGGGAAGTTTGTAAGATTCTATCTTTTTTTGGTTACTTAATTCCATCGTAACTTCCCTGCAATGATGAAAATAATTCATATAATCTTGTCGGCTTCCTTTAATGGAGTACCACGAATACCCATGTGTAACGCCATTGTCCGTACCCGTAAAATATCCTTCGGGAGAATTGTACTGTACTGTATCTGCATACTCTCTGCAGACAAAATACCACCAGTCATTATCGGCAGGCAGGACAGGATATGTATCAAAAGGATAATTCATTAATTCTGCTCCCGAATGACTGTTCCCCGACATGATAAAATTTCTGCTTTCGGCAAATTCCATGAAAGCAATTGTTTCAACCGCCCATTCATTCCCGTCAGGATGGTCTCCTTCAATCGGGTCAATAAAATTCCTGTTTAAATCAATATCCTGATTGTTTCTTCTACGTGATTCTGCAACGCTGTGATTGCCCTCGTACCATGTGCCATCAGGATTTGCATAAGGATTGATGTAAATTTTTAATTCATTAATAAGTTTTGTTATCTGTTCATTTGTTTCGTAATTATTTAATAAATAATCAATTAACCTTAGAAATAAAATTCCCGAAACAAGTTCATCTCCGTGCATCTGACCTGTATAAAAGAATTCAGGCTTAGCCGTATTTTCATTTATATCGCTTG
>SLSH01000121.1 GCA_007130555.1 Bacteroidales bacterium | reverse complement strand
GAAAAAACCTTTTAACTTCTTAAATTCCATGCTATCACCTGTTTTTTAACCAGTACAACTTAAAGGTAATTTTTTGTATAGTCAAGGTGAAAAATGAGGATATCAAAAGGCTCAGAATATCTTTACTAAATAAAATAAGCCGGGCTTATAATAAATATTAGAATTATTCGCTTGATTGTACGGCATTTTATTTCTACGTTTTTATGTGATGAATTTGTTTAGCTGAAGACAGACACTCTGGTTCTGGCAATCAGTTTACAAAGGATAGAAGCAGTTATATGCTGATTCAATCTCGCTTTCCTGAAAAAACTCTTAATGACCTGAAAATCATCCTGTGCAGGAATATGCAGGAAAAACAGAATAAAACATAAACGGCCTGGCCTGAAAAAGGAACAGGCCGTTTTAAATTGTATTGTCAGTTTCAATCCGAAAATGAAGGAGAAGGGCGAATGGCCAAACCGAAATTCGCGATCTACTGGGCGGCAAGCTGCGGAGGCTGCGAGATTGCGTTTATGGATATCCGCGAAAAAATACTGGACGCGGCTGAGGCTGTAGACATTGTTTTTTGTCCATGTATTATGGATACCAAATATGAAGATGTTGAGAAAATGGCTGACAAAGAAATTGATGTGACGCTTTTTAACGGAGCAATCAGAAGCGAGGAAAATCTGCATATCGCAGAACTGATGCGCAGGAAATCCAAAATACTGGTCGCCTACGGCTCCTGCGCGTCTGAGGGCTGTATTCCAGGATTAGGCAATCTGACAGATAAAAAGGGCATTTGCGATTATTCCTACGCGGAATCGCCGTCCACCCGCAACCCCGAAAATATCCGCCCGCAGACCAAAACCGCGGTTAAAGAGGGTGACCTTGTATTGCCGCCTCTTTTTAATTATGTCCGCACCCTTGAACAGGTGGTTGACATTGATTATAAAATGCCCGGCTGCCCCCCGGTGCCGGAACAGATATGGGCTGTGATCGAAGCCGTTCTTTCCGGGAATCTCCCTCCCAAAGGCACGGTGATCGGCGTGAATCCCAAAACAGTCTGCGATGAATGCGAAAGATCAAAAGATGAAAAACGCATCAAATCATTTATCCGCCCGCAATTTGTAAAAGATGCGGATCCGGAAATCTGCCTTCTGGAACAGGGCATTGTGTGCAACGGCCCTGCCACGCACGCAGGATGCGGAGCGCTCTGCCCGGAAGTCAATCTCGGATGCCGCGGCTGTTACGGGCCCGCGGAAGGCATACAGGATATGGGCGGAAAGCTTGCCGGAGCAATCAGCTCTGTTATTGACAGTGATGATGAAAAAGAAATAGAATCCATTTCCAGGCAGATTGTGGATCCTGTGGGCACGTTTTACCGCTTCAGCCTGCCGAGTTCCATCTTGGGGAGAAAAGTATGAAAAAAGTCACGATAGATCCGATAACCCGCCTGGAAGGCCACGGCAAAATCGAAATATTTCTCGATGACGCGGGCAATGTCGCTGACGCCTATCTTCAGATTCCCGAACTGCGGGGATTTGAAAAATTCTGCCAGGGGCGGCCTGTGGAAGAAATGCCCAGAATCACGACCCGCATTTGCGGCGTCTGTCCCGAAGCGCATCTTCTCGCCTCAGCCAAAGCCGGAGACGCGGTTTACAATATGGAACTGCCCCGCACGGCAAAAATGCTTCGCGAGCTTCTCTATTCCATATTTTTCGTCACAGACCACACCACGCATTTTTACGCGCTGGGCGGGCCGGATTTTGTGCTCGGGCCTGACGCGCCGAAAGAGCAGCGGAATATTCTCGGCGTCATTCAAAAAGTCGGCATTGAAACCGGCTCGAAAGTCATTCATATGCGCGGCCAGTGCCATGAGCTGATCAAGAAAATCGCCGGCAAGTCCGTACACCCTGTGGGAGCGCTTCCCGGCGGCATGAGCAAAGGCCTCAATGAATCAGACCGGCTGGAAATTCTTGAGATCGGCAAAGAAGCCGTTGAATTCGCCAAATTTACCCTTCAGCTTTTTGAGGATCTCATCCTGAAAAACAAAGGGTATGTGGATCTGATTTTAAGCGATATGTTCACGCATCAGACCTATAATATGGGACTGGTGGACGAGAACAATCAGACCAATTTCTACGACGGCATGATACGCGTGACAGGCCCGGACGGAAAAGAACTGGCCAAATTTGCTCCTGCCGATTATCTGGATCATATTGAAGAGCGCGTTGAACCCTGGTCGTATCTCAAATTCCCGTTCCTCAAAAAAGTGGGCTGGAAGGGATTTGTTGACGGGCCCGATTCCGGCGTGTACAAGGCAACCCCGCTTTCGCGCTGCAATGTATCCGAAGGAATGGCAACGCCTCTGGCAAACCAGGCGCACGCGAAAATGTATGACACGCTCGGAGGAAAGCCGGTGCATCAGACGCTTGCCACGCACTGGGCAAGAGTTGTGGAAATCATGTACGCCGCGGAAAGATGGGTTGAACTGGCATCCGACCCGGAAGTGGCGGGCCCCGATTTTCACGCGATTCCGACCAACACACCAAAAGAAGGCGTGGGTGTTGTTGAAGCCCCCCGCGGCACGCTTTATCATCATTACAAGACCGATGAAAACGGCATCATCACAGAGGCCAATTTGATTGTCGGCACAACAAACAATAATGCGCCGATTAATATGTCCGTTAAAAAAGCGGCCAAAGGGCTGATCAAAGAAGGCAAGGTGGATGACGGCCTGCTCAATATGGTGGAAATGGCATTCCGCGCCTATGATCCCTGTTTCGGCTGCGCGACGCATACGCTGCCCGGCAGCATGCCGATGATTGTCAGCATTTACGATCAAAACCGTGAACTGATTGAAAAAATCCGAAGAGATTAGGGCGGCGATGCCTTGACTCTGACGGGTTGATATAAAAACCGTTTATTAACCGGAGACGATTGATGCGGATAAAATTAAAAATGGGCGAGAATCAGCGGAAATTCATTGACAGGGTCAATGAACTGACCGGTGATAATGTGTACCGCTGCTATCAATGCGGACGCTGTTCTGCGGGCTGCCCCATGGCCATGGAAATGGATTATCTTCCCAATCAGATCATCCGTCTGGTGCAGATGGGACGCGAGGAAGAAATTAAAGGATCAAAGACTCTGTTTCTCTGCGCCACATGCTTTGCCTGTCAGGGAAGATGCCCGAAAGGCATAGATATCGCGCAGATTATGGAAGCCATACGGCATCTGCTTGAGCCCAAAGGCAGCGACTTTTTCGGGCCGGATGAAGTGCCGGAAAATCTGGCAAGCGAATTGCCTCAGCAGGTTCTGGTTTCCATTTACAAAAAGTTTGCAAAATAGTTGTGAAGGGTATTTCATATTAAATCAGGGAAAATTTTTATGAAGCTGCATTATTATCCCGGCTGCACACTGAAAGAAAAAACGGTCAATCTGGATATTTCCACACGCGAG
>SLSH01000252.1 GCA_007130555.1 Bacteroidales bacterium | reverse complement strand
TTGTTTTTACGGCCGGTCTCAAAGCAATGAAGTCAAAACACTTTTACCTGAGCCTACCGGTATTTATAATATCGGCACAAAATTAGTATTTCTTATTGACAGTAGCCGCAATGAAACCTTGTCAAGAAAAAAAGACTTTCGGGAAATTTATGTAAAAATATGGTATCCTGTAAAAAAACAAGATGATATTATTTATGATAAATATTTAAAAAACTATCCCGAAGAAGTTATTGCCGATATTTTTAATGAAATTGGTTTGGAAACCATAATAATCAAAAAAGTCAAATCAATGCATACTTTTTCATCCTCAGAGCTTCCTGTTACTGATATTTCTAAAAAATATCCTCTTGTAGTTTTTAATCCGGGATTTTATTTCGGAATGACAGATTTTTATACCTGCATAATTGAGAATTTAGTAAGCAACGGTTATATAGTTTGTAGTGTTAATCATCCTTTTGAACAGCCTTATGTTAAACAATCGGATGGTGGGGTGTTAATAAGAAAAAAGAAAGGGCGCCTGGCATATTTGCAATTGTTTATTGCAAATTTATTTCAGCCAAGCAGAAGAAAAAATCAGGAACAAATTGATAAAGAAACAAATTATTATCTTAGAAGACTTTCACGCTTTACCGATATTACAAGACGTTGGACAAAAGATTCCCAATTTTTTTTAGATTATGTACATAAAGTTGCCGAAGAAAACACAAAAAAATCCGTTTATTCTATTATGGATTTAGAGAATATAGGGGTGTTTGGTCATTCTATAGGAGGTGCTGTAGCAGGACAACTATGTGTTGAAAACAAAATTTTTAAAGCAGGTATAAATTTAGACTGCTTTCAATTTGGAGATGTAATAAATAATCCCATAGAAATCCCTTTTATGGTAATGCAAAGCGAACAGTTTTACGATTGGAATTTGGGAAATACCGTAATATACAGAGACTCAAAATCTGACTTGTACAGATTAACGCTTAAAAATGCTAAACATTTTGTTTTTACCGATATAACAATACTAACTTCTTTAATTAAAGAAGAAGAAATTATAAAACTTATCGGAAATGTTAATGCTGAAACTTTGCAAATAATAATTAAAAGTTATATTTTAGATTTTTTTAATAAATATTTAATGAATATTGAATCTAAACTTTTAGATAAAAATATTGATAACGAACATATAAATTTTGAAAAAGTTAAATAAAATGACAGAAGGAATATCTGTAAAATCGAAAGAAGATATTAAAAAATATCAGGATGGTAAAGTTCCTGAAATACTGAATTATGTTGTTAATAATTCGAAATTCTATAATAAAAGATTTCGGGACATTGATATTAAAAAAATTAAAACAGTCGAAGATTTAGAAATGTTGCCGGTAACAACTAAAGAAGATTTACAAAAAAAATATCCTGATTTTATATGTGTTAAAAAAGATAAAATTATTGATTATATAACTACATCAGGAACATTAGGTAATCCTGTAACATTTGTTGCAACCGAAAATGATCTTAACCGCCTGGCTTTAAATGAATATTTGTCTTTTTTATGTGCAAATGGCTCGAATCAAGATATATATCATTTAATGGTAACATTGGATAAACGATTTATGGCAGGATTGGCATATTTTTTAGGTATAAGAAAAATGGGAGCAGGAATTGTTCGTGTAGGACCGGGAAATCCCGAATTGCAATTTGATACAATTAATCGTGTCGCTCCGACAGTACTCGTTACAATCCCTTCATTTTTAATTAAATTAATAGAATATGCCGAAATAAATAATATTGATTTAAAAAAAACATCCATAAAATCAGCTATTTGTATCGGAGAACCAATTAGAGATAAAGATTTTAATCTGAATAAACTGGGGCAAAAGATTGTCAACAAATGGAATATAAAATTGTTTTCTACCTACGCTTCAACAGAAATGGGCGCCGCATTTACCGAGTGCCAACAGGGTAAAGGCGGACATCTGATACCCGAAATGCTTATTGTGGAATTTTTGGATGAAAATAATAAACCCGTAAAAAAAGGAGAAATGGGGGAGATTACAATTACAAATATTGGAGTAGAAGGAATGCCCCTGGTTAGATTTAAAACAGGAGATATTTGTTATCATTATACCGAAAAATGTAAATGTGGTCGTAGCTCTTTGAGAATAGGACCGATTATCGGAAGAAAAAACCAAATGATAAAATATAAAGGGACAACTTTATTCCCACAATCACTTTATGATATTTTGGATGATATACCCGGAGTTAAAAACTATGTTGTTGAAGTAGATACAAATAGTATTGATACGGATGATATTATAGTTAAAATCGGATGCGACATGAATATAGACGGGTTTGAAAAAAATATTAAAGACCATTTTCGGGCAAAGTTAAGAGTAGCTCCTTCAATCAATTTTATGGATGAAAAAGAGATTGATAAAATACAAAATTCCGATGAAATCCGAAAATCAAAGAAATTTATTGATAAAAGAAAAAATACTTTTACATAAAAGCATTTATATATTACGTTAGTTAGAAAAAAAAATGTTAAATTGTACGATATCTATTTAAAATTATGAATAATAAATTTGATATAATCCGACCATATATTGACGGCGAAATAAAACCTGCGATTGAAAGAACCATTGCTAATCCTCTTTTTAAACATGTAATTCATTATTTATATGAAAACAGAAATTATGAAGATGTTATCGCAGAGTTGAAAAACATTAATTCCGTTGATATGTTTCAAGAAGTTTTTTCGGACTATGCTGTTAAGAAAACTGTTGAAAAAACTTCAAGCGGACTAACTTATGGAGGATTAGAAAATCTTGATAATTCAAAATCTTATTTGTTTGTAGCTAATCACCGCGATATTGTATTGGACTCTGCAATAATGCAAATAATACTTTTGGGTAATAAGCATAAAACAAGTGAAATAACTTTCGGAAGTAACCTGATGAGCAGCCAGTTTATTATTGACCTTGGAAAAATGAACAAAATGTTTACTTTCTACAGAGGTGGTAATAAATTGGAGCAGTATAATAACGCATTATTACACTCCGGCTATATTAATCATACAATAAAAGAGAAAAAAGAATCTGTTTGGATAGCTCAGCGAGACGGAAGAACAAAAGACGGCAATGATAAAACTCAAATATCTCTTATTAAAATGTTTTATATGCATCATTATGATAAAGATATTTGTAAAACTCTGGAAAGTTTAAATATAGTTCCGGTATGTATTTCGTATGAGTATGAACCTTGCGATATTTTTAAAGTTAAAGAATTATATCTGTCAGAAAAAGGAAAGTACGAGAAATCTGCACAGGAAGACTTTGAAAGTGTTATGTACGGAATAAAATCTTTTAAAGGAAAAATCCACATGCAATTTGGAACAGCTTTAAATAATTTTATAAATCAATTGTCTTCAACATCAGTAAATAAAAATGATATTGCCGATTTGATTGCAAAAGAAATTGATAAGCAAATTCATATAAATTATAAATTAAATCCGGTTAATTATATTGCTTATGATTTAATTAATGACAGTAATAAATTTAAGGATAAACAATATTCCGATATCCAGTTAAATGATTTTATCAAGTATGCTGATGATAAACTAAATTTTATTGATGAAGACAAAACTAAATTAAGAGATTATTTTTATAAAATTTATTCTAATCCTGTTGTTAATTTCTTAAAATATAAAGTTTAATATAATCCTCTTAGCCCGGTGTTTAACCGAAGTGCATTTTTATTTTTAATAAATATATCATAATCTATAACTAAAAAATATGAAACAAAAAAATCATGAAAATACCCATATGGCAGAAGCGACTTATGGCTTGGGTTTTATCGGAGCAGCAGTATATTTTATTGTAAATGCCACAAGTTTTTGGATAGGCGTACTGGGATTTCTGAAAGCCATTGTTTGGCCAGCTTTTCTTGTGTATGAGGTGTTTAAATATTTAGGAATGTAATGATTACTGACGATTTCGTTTTTTAATTGAACAATTATTTTAAAAAGCGGTTAAAATAAATTAACTTTGCAGAAAATAAATTAGGTTTTATTATTATGGAAGTCCCGAAAAAAGAAAATAAATTTGAAAAATTTATTAGAAATATTCTGTTTTATGTAGAAAAAACTATTATAAGAAGTTTGATATTTTTAATGTCTTTAATTTTGATAGCTGCAACAATAGAGTTAGCATATCAAACATTTAAAGCTTTTTATTATGAGAGCGAATTTCTAATTAATCCCGATTCTTTAATGTATCTTTTCGGCAAGTTTCTGCTTGTTTTAATTGGTATTGAGTTGCTGGATACAATTAAAGTATATTTTAAAAAGAATGTTGTACATGTAGAGGTCGTTGTATTGGTTGCTATTATTGCTATTGCAAGAAAGGTAATCGTGCTTGATTTTTCCGAATATACGGGATTGGAAATTATCGGTATCGGTGTAATTATAATTGCACTGGCAACAGGTTACTATTTGATTAAAAAAGCAGGAGGTTGTCAGTTTTATATAGGTTCAAAAGAAGATGAGAATAAAACAGACAAAACAAATGAACAAAAACCGACTCCATGTGGTGGTTAGTATATAAATATCCGGTATGCTAAAATAAAATCAGTATTTAAGATGTTTTATAATTAAATTATAAATAGTTTTTATAAATATTATGAAAAAATCAATTACAATATTGGCAATGCTTTTGTTATTATCGGTAAACATAAATGCCGCATATATTTTGGTTCCGATGGATAATACACAAACTAATCATCTTAAAGCTTATGGAATAACTTACTGGATATTGCAGAATGATATTGAGGCATGGTGGTTGCTTAATTATCGTGGTGGCAGTTTTTTGTTTCAGCATAATGTTAATATTGAAAGGGAGTGTATTTTACGCAATATTTCTTATGAAGTAATTGCTAATGCACAAAAAATCAGTATTTTAAATGAAATATCATCGCCAAGTGTTAATATGGATGCTATTAAATTAGAAACTGCACCGCGAATAGCTGTTTATACTCCGCCGTTTTCGGAACCATGGGACGATGCAGTAACTTTGGCTTTAACTTATGCGGAAATTCCTTATGATGAATTGTATGACAGGGAAATATTAAACGGAGAATTGGCTAATTACGATTGGTTGCATCTTCATCACGAGGATTTTACGGGACAATACGGTAAATTTTATGCCGCTTACGGCAGAATGCAGTGGTACAGAGATAATCAAAGAAGACAGGAAGAAGAAGCCGCCGCACTGGGTTTTAATAAAGTATCTCAATTAAAACTTGCCGTTGTTCAAACTATAAAAGCTTATGTCGCACAGGGCGGATTTATGTTTGCAATGTGCTCCGCTACAGATACTTTTGATATTGCACTTGCAGCCGAAGGTGTTGATATTTGCGAAGCAATGTATGACGGAGACCCTGCCGATCCTCATGCAAACGAAAAATTAGACTATTCAAAAACTCTCGCTTTTACCGATTTTAAATTAATTATGAATCCGTTAGAATACGAATATTCCGATATTGATGTTACTGATACCAGAAATGTAGCTCAAAATGAAGATTATTTTACATTGTTTGAATTCTCGGCAAAATGGGATCCCATACCAACTATGCTGACACAAAATCATACTAATATGGTAAAAGGATTTATGGGACAAACTACGGCTTTTAGAAAATCACTTATAAAACCTCATGTATTAATTATGGGAGAAAACAGAGCACACGGCGAAGCACGATATATACACAGTGACTTCGGAAAAGGTTTTTGGACATGGTACGGAGGACACGACCCCGAAGATTACAGACATTATGTAGGAGACGAACCAACAGACCTCGAATTACACCCAAATTCACCGGGATATAGACTTATACTTAATAATGTACTGTTCCCCGCTGCAAGAAAGAAAAAACTTAAAACATGATTTTTATAAAAAAAAATATTATTTTTGCTTTATGCAAGTTCGTAAGTTCATATTATTTTTGCTGACTGCAATAATATTAGTCGCATCCTGTAAAAAAGACCCGATTGATGACAAGGATGTGGACTCGGATAAAAAATATTTTCCCCTGAAAACGGGAAATTATATTATTTATAAAATTACCGAAATTACAATTGATGCACCGTCTGAGTACTATGATACGGTTAAATATTTTATTAAAGAATATGTGGAAGATACAATTATTGATAATCAAAATGATATAGCATATAGACTGGAAAGACATAAAAAAATAAATCAGGACGACCCATGGGAAATTTATAATGTATGGCAGTCAAAACTAATTAATAATATGGCTCATAAAGTTGAAGAAAATCTAAGATTTGTGAAAATAAGATTCCCTTTAAAAATTGACTTGAGCTGGAACGGAAATGTTTATAATGACATGGATGAGCAAAAATATGAAATTACCGAATTAAATGTTTCTAAAACAATAAACGGACATAGTTTCGACCATTGCTTAACTGTTATGCAAAATGATGCTGTATCTCTTATACACAAAGAACTTCATTATGAGATTTATGCTTTTAATGTCGGGCTGATTTATAAAGAACATACTTCGTTAAATTCACAGGAAGTAATTTATGGTGTACCAATTGAAGAAAGAATTACTACAGGAACTATCTATATTCAGGAACTTGTAAGTTATTCCGTTGATTGATAATATTTCTATGAAAATACTAAAAATTACAATTATATCTGTATTTTGTCTGTCGTATTTTTGCTCGGTATCACAGGTTAGCTCTTCAAAATATTATATCGAACTTACTGACAAGAATTACAATACATACAGCATAAATAAACCTCATGAATTTTTAAGCGACAGAGCTGTTCAAAGACGAATAAATCAAAATATAAATATTGAAGAAAGAGATTTACCCGTAACTCAGATTTATATTGACAGTCTTGAAAATTTAGGTTTGAATGTTTTGCTGAAATCAAAATGGTTTAATGCTGTTACGGTTGAAACATCAGACAGTTTGCTTATGGATACGATAACAAATCTGTCGTTTGTTAATAATTCAGTTAAGTTGCTATCTGTCAGCGAAGACGATAATGAAACAGACAATAATGAAGAAGATGAAACTGATGATAAGGAAATAAGCGGTGTTGAAAAAAAATCCATGACAATAGTACGGTATAATTATTATGATTACGGGGACAGCGAAAATCAGGTATATTTTCACAGCGGACAAAAACTTCATGATAACGGATATCGCGGCAAAGGAATGTTGATAGCAATTACCGATACGGGGTTCGACAGAGTCCCGTCAATATCGTCTTTTGACCATTTGTTTGCAGAAAACAGAATTATAAAAACCGGAAATTTTGTTTACGGGGGAGAGGATGTATATAATGAACATACTCACGGAACTCTTGTTTTATCGGCATTAGCTGCAATTTTTCCGGGTTATTTAATCGGAACAGCTCCCGAAGCAGAGTATATGCTGTTTATAACCGAAGATACACGTTCCGAAACAATGATAGAAGAATTATACTGGGTGTCAGCAGCCGAACTTTCCGACAGTATGGGTGCAGATTTAATAAATGTTTCGCTGGGATATTTTAAATTTGATGACTCCGAATTTGATTATTATTATAAAGATTTAAACGGAAAAACGGCAATAATTTCACAGGCTGCAAATATAGCTTCTCAGAAGGGCATGATTGTGGTAGCAGCGGGAGGAAATTCGGGACGAAGCAAAAAAAATCCCCATATCGGTGTGCCGGCTGATGCCGATGACATTATAAGCGTCGGTGCAATAAGACATAATAAGGAAATTGCTACAATATCTTCAATAGGACCAACATCAGACGACAGAATAAAACCCGATGTGGTTTCAATTGGAATTCAAACAGCAGTACAGCACATTAAAGACTCATTGAGCAGAGGATTCGGAACATCTTTTGCTGCTCCCGTAATATGCGGACTTACTGCATGTTTATGGCAAAAACATCCGCAAAAATCAAATCTGGAAATTATTCAGGCAATTAAAATGTCCTCATCTCATTACCTGAACCCCGACAAATACTACGGATACGGATTGCCCGATTTCGAAATTGCCTCGCATATCCTTGAAAATGCTGTTTTATATCCTCAGGATATTCGCATAAGAATATTTCCAAATCCGTTTTACCGAAAATTCAGTATTACTTATCCCGATTATATGCAAAACGAAAAAATAACAGTATCGGTAACAGATGTAAGCGGAAGAACAATTTTTACGAAAAAATATCTTGGTTACCAAACTCAAAGTAATACTATCGAAATCGGTAAACTTAAAGATATTAAAACAGGTTTTTATGTTTTATCAATTCTAAGTAACAGCGGAAAGTTTTCGCAGATTATTATAAAACGATAAATGAGCGGACATACATACACATTACTGGAATTAAACAGGGATATAAGAAGTTCTATTGAAAGCAAGTTTCTTTCTCCCGTATGGCTTGTTGCGGAAATTAACCGCATAAACTTACATCGTAGCGGACACTGTTATCTTGAATTAGTTCAGAAATCCACGAAAGACGATAATATAATTGCCACATCAAGAGCAGTAATCTGGTCATCAATTTATTCGCAGTTAAAAAAATATTTTGAATCGGCAACAGGAGCAGGTCTTACAGACGGAATAAGTGTTTTGATAAAAGTAAGCGTTGATTTTCATGAGGTTTATGGAATATCACTCAATATCAGAGATATTGACCCGAGTTATACCCTCGGAGATATTGCAAAACGAAGAAAGGAAATTATTGATAAACTTAAAGCCGAAAATGTTATTGAACTGAATAAATCACTTGAACTGCCAAGTCCCGTAAAAAGAATTGCCGTTATATCATCAGTATCAGCAGCGGGATATGAGGACTTTATAAATCAACTTAATAATAATAAATACGACTATAAATACGATATAAATCTTTTTGAGGCAAATATGCAGGGAATAAATACCGAGCCTTCAGTAATTCAGGCTTTTAATAATATATTCGAAAAAAACGAAAACTTTGATGTTGTAACAATCATCAGGGGAGGGGGCTCGAAAACTGATCTCGCGGCTTTTGATAATTATAATATAGCCTTTCATATTACACAATTTCCTATTCCGGTAATTTCGGGAATAGGGCACGAAAGAGACGATACCGTTACGGATATTGTAGCTCATACAAAACTTAAAACTCCTACTGCCGTTGCAAATTTTATTATTGATAATACTTATAAATTTGAAAATCAAATAACCGAAATCGGTAATGAAATTATTGATATAGTTAAAGATAGAATTTACATAAATAATATGCTTTTAACACGGGCAAGCATGAAAATATCCAGACTCAGAAATATTATTACCGAAAAACAGGAAAATTGCAACGAGTTTATTTTTAGACTGAAGCATGCCGTTAATAATTATATTCAACTTAAAAATTCAAAACTGGAATTACTGAACAATAAAAAGCATATTTACAGTAAAGAAATAATTAAATCACAATATAAAAATCTTTTACAACTCGGTATAAACTTTAAAACCGCAGTAAAATCCGATATTTATAATAAAAACAACAAACTTGAAAATATCGAAAACAATATCCGTTTAATTTCACCCGAAAATATTCTGAAACGTGGTTTTTCAATTACCAGACATAAGGGAAAAATCATAAAAGATGCCAAAAGTCTTGCCGTTAACGATGAAATCGAAACTGTTTTTTATAAATCCGGTGTTGTAAGCAGGGTGGAGAGGAAAAAGTAAACCGAGAAATTAATAAAATTAATATTTCGTTCTATAACTATTTTAAGGGAGGGGTATAATCCCATATCCCCTTATACCTTTATCTCCCTTATCCCCTTATCCCCTTAAATTTGTAGTAGTTTCTAAGATTTTTTTGATTTTTTATTTTCAATTACCATTATTTATATATATTTGAGCCGTAAAAGTTCATTATAATGATTAATAGAAGGTTATTGCGAATAAAAGCAATGCAAACATATTACGCCTTTAAACAGAATGGTGATTTATTGCTTGAAGACGCTGTTAAAACATTTGATAAAAGCATTTCTCATTCTTACAATTTGTATATAAGTTTATTTTGTTTATTAATACAGATAAGAGATTATGCAAAACAAAAAATTGAAGTCAGGCAAAATAAATTTCTGCCAAATAAGGAAGATTTAAACCCTAATACAAGATTTGTCGATAATATTATTTTTGAGAAAATCTTAAATAACCGCACAGTAGAAAATTATATTAAAAACTCCGAATATAACTGGATGGAAGATTATGAATTAATTAAAAACATTTGGGGAAAAATTGAAGAAAGTAATTTCTATAATAAATACATGAACTCCGAAAATAATTCTTTAGAGGCGGATAGAGATATACTGAGAAAAATTATCAATAAAATAATAATTGATAATGATAAAATGGACAAAATTCTGGAGGATAAGAATATATATTGGAATGATGATTTGGAGTATCTGCTTAGTGTTATCATAAAAAATATTAATAAAACACCTGATAACAGCGAGTATATTATTACCGATGATGTTTATAAATCTAAAGACGATAAAAAGTTCGGAATGGATTTATTAAAAAAAACTATTTTAAATTCGGATGAATTTGATGTAATTATTATAGAATATTTACAGAAATGGGATTTGAAAAGAATCGCTACGCTTGATAAAGTTATACTGCATCTTGCATTGTGCGAATTGTTGAAAATGCCCGACATACCCGTAAAAGTTGCCATTAACGAATATCTTGATATTGCAAAATATTACAGTACGCAAAAAAGCAATCATTTTATAAACGGTATCTTGGATGCTGTTTATATCAACCAAAAAGAAGCAGGAACACTGAATAAATCCGGTAGAGGCTTATTGTAAATTGAATAACAAGCAAGGAATAAATTTAAATAAATCATTTTTTTACCAAAGTTTACACATGATTATTATTTTTGTAAGTATGAAAAGAATCAGTATAGTTTTTTTTATCATATTTTTATTGATTTCATCCTGTTTTGGTATAAACTGCCGGTCAAACGGATTTTTGGATAGTTTTGACGGAATATCGGAAGAGACCGACTATATTTTTAAAGATTCATTGATAAATGCAGTTTTGCAAAGCATCAGTACTGATACAGTACAGCAGATAATTATTGATATGGAAAACTTTAAAACCCGCTTTGCACTTGCAGAAAACAGGAGAGATATAGCAGTATGGCTTAAAAACAGATTTATAAATGCAGGATATGATAATGTAGTTTTGGATTCTTTTTATGTCGAAATAGAAAGACATACAGTTGTACTCAAAACATGGCAGTATAATGTGGTAGCAAGACTTGAGGGCAAAACAGACACAGACAAAAAGTATATTCTCGGTGCTCATTATGATTCAATTAATTATATGAATGATGATTTTGATGCTCCCGGTGCAGACGATAATGCCAGCGGAATTGCAGCGGTTTTGGAAGTTGCCAGAGTATTTAAACAGCATCAAATATCACCAAAATATAATATAACATTTGTTTGCTTTGCTGCCGAGGAAATTGATAAAATGGGAAGTACATATTATGCCGAAAAACTATCGGAGCAAAATGTAAATGTAGCATTAATGATAAATAACGATATGATTGCTTATAATCCCGATAATAAAAAACAGTGGAAATTTAATGTCCAAAAATATCCGGGCACCGAAAGATTTATTGAAATTATTGAAAATATTGCACATAATTATACGGTTCTGAAACCGGTAACAACTACAGGTTTTTTGAATCATTCCGATAGCTATCCGTTTCATTTACAAGGATATAAGGCTGTGTTTTTTAATGAATATACCTTTAATAATAATATCCATACTTTTTTTGATATTATTGATAATCTTGATATTGATTATTGCACAGAAATTATAAAAATTTCGGGAGGATTACTTCTAGAAGAGAATTTGTAAATGCAGGAGAAAAATACAATTAATCTTAAAAATCATGTACTAATCATTTATTTAGTTTTTTTTTTATATATTTCGGTTTTTAAATTTAAAAACTGATAAATATGAAAACATTATTATTATTAAAGTTTGTATTTTTATTTATTTTCAGTTCATGCTCTTATGCCACAAACGGAGAGAATGGAAATAGTTTGGATGAACACATCAAGAGTAAAGCAAATGTTATGGTAAATGCATCTGATTTAGATGCTCTGATTGAAAAAGCTTCCGTAAAAAAACTCGTATTACTCGGAGAAGCCAGCCATGGTACACATGAGTATTATGCATGGAGGGATTCAATCAGCAGAAGACTGATCTCTGAAAAAGATTTTAATTTTATTGTTGTAGAAGGGGATTTTGCAAGTCTTTTCGAGTTGAACAGATATGTTAAGGATTTACCCGGTGCAGCAGGTTCAGCCAGAGAAGTTTTATTGAAACTTGACAGATGGCCAATGTGGATGTGGGGAAATCATGAGGTCTTAAATCTTATTGAATGGCTAAGAGAATATAATAGCTCACTTCCTGCTGATAAAAAAGTCGGGTTTTACGGAATGGATGTATATGATGAGTGGAGGTCAAAGGAGGTTTTAATTAATTTCTTAAAAGATAAAGCACCTCAATTGCACGAAAAAGTACGGGATAATTATGATTGTTTTACTCCTTATACAGGTGATAGCTGGGCTTATGCACGCGATGTGCAGGAAGGAAGAGCAGATTGTTCGGATAATACCGTAAATGTTGTAAAACTAATAGAGGAAAATAAAGCTTCCTTGAAAAATATAAGTAATTACGATTATTTTTATGCAGTTCAGAATGCTTATGTTGTTAAAAATGCTGAAAGGTTTTATCGAAAATCTGCCCAGGGACTTAGATCTCCATCATGGAATGCAAGAGCAACACACATGTTTAAAACTGCAAAAAGATTAAGAAATTTTTACGGTGAAAACTCAAAAGGAATTGTATGGGCTCATAATACTCATATAGGAGATGCCTCTTATACTGATATGTCAACGGTTCAACAGGTAAATATAGGAGAATTGTCCAGAGATCATTTTGGAGCTGATAATGTTCTTCTGGTCGGAT
>SLSH01000136.1 GCA_007130555.1 Bacteroidales bacterium | reverse complement strand
TTCCAGCACTTCAAAGCAGCCAATACGGCGAGGAAATAAGCACTACCCTCTCAAGAATAGCACCTTACACATCCCACTTAGAGGAAGCATCGAAAAAAACACTTATCCCCGAAGAATACCTTACAAGCATAATAGTTGCAGAATCCACTGGAAGAGTCAACGCCAGGTCACATGCAAATGCCTTAGGGCTAATGCAGGTATGGCCAGCTACATACAGCGACCTAAGAAGGCAAGCCACCACAGACATTGACATGATCAGAAAGGTTTTCAGCGAAGAAGAAATAAGCTCCCTTAAAGAAAAAAACTGGGTTGAATACCTTTTCATGAAGCCAGAAGAATTCACATCCAACACTGAAGGAATACAAAAATTCAAGGAAAAATATGGGTTCAGCGATGAAAGGCTTTTCAAGCACAGAATACCATTCGCATTAACAGTAATGAAAGAATACGACGGCAAAATCCCCTTCAACAGCTCCAGCGGCATAAGAAGCCTTTATGACCCCCAAACCAATATCCACGTAGGAAGCCTCATACTTTTAAACCACTCACTCGGCCTGCACGCATACAGCGCAGAACTCCAAAAAGACGTATTCGGGGATTACTCAATAACAAACACGCTGGTATTCCCGGAAGCGCTATCAGGCTCATACAATGGGGGCCTTGGAAGGATGAGGAATGTTCTCGGCACAGCTGTTGCAAGCTCAAAAGAAATGTATGACTTAAGCACAGGCTCAGAATTCTTTAACAGGATTGCAAGGCCGGAAACAACTGCTTACGCGCCAAAAGTTGCAAGCATAAAACAATCATTGACAGGAACATCCTGGAACCACGAATTAAATGCAAGGTAAGACTTACCTGAAAACAGCGTTGCTCCCAACCCGCACATCATATTTCTCAGCCAAGCCTGCATTAACTTCTAACACGTAAAGTGCAGGCACCCATGGATTAATGGAAGGGCAGGGGTCTTCTTCGCATGGCTGTACATCTCTCGCCACATAAACAACAGTCCAATCACTATTAATCCAAATCATATCCAATGGGATTAAGGTGTTCTTCATCCAGAACGGGTAAACATCCTCCTCCTCGAATATGAAAAGCATTCCTTCATCTTCAGGCAAATACTCCCTGAACATCAATCCCTCCGCCCTCGTTTCAGGAGTATCCACAACTTCCACTTTAAAGCAAGCATTGTCAAAACAAACCTTGTCCTGTTCATTACACCCTTGCAAGAAAAATAATGATGCTACGAGCACTGCTAGCACAACAATTTTTTTTTTCATTCTTCCTTGTCCAAATCCTGCAATTCCCATACTCTTCGCTGTATTATGTCAATATACCTTTCCTTATCATACAATCCTTGAAGCCGTAGCGCAAGCTCTTCGTCATCTAGTACATGCCTTATCCAGTCCGCAAAATCATTTTTATGTTTGTCTTGGTTAACATGGTACTTGAAAGCATAATCATTTAACGCCCTGATATTATCCATTAACTCGTAGATATTCCTGCATATAGTGCCGTTGCAAGTCCAAAAGCTATTTTGGGGAGGGCAATCCGAGAGTACTTTTTTCCTTAACTCACGCAAACCACGTATATTTTCATGCATCATAATATTAATATTTATATACTACCCGTTATACAGTCTTGGATATATATAAGCTTTTTTGGTAACTTCCCAGTAACTTTAAAAAGGTGGTTGTGTATGGTCAAGCATAAATTTCTTAGGGATGTCCGCTTTGATAAAGGGTTAAAGCTTGCTGGCGGCTTCTTCGCCCATAACTATAGGGAATTGCTGGCCGCGTTAAAGCTTATGGATGACAGTGAATTCAACACCCATTTATCTAATAAGGATTACTTCGTGGATTGGATACGTGAGAACTATGGTGATAAAGAATTGGCAGAAAAGCTTAAATCTGCGAAATCCCGGAAGAAATACTTATCAATTCTTGAAAAACGGATAGTTAAGCTTGAGAGGGAGGCGAAAGAGCTGTCGGGCTTGATTGAGCAGCGGGAGCGTATCAAGCGCAGGAAATCCCAGATTTTTCCATATGTGTGGTTTGCTGTGTATGGTGTGCTCATTGCGTTTTTATTTCTTCAGCAAATATATTACTCTACAGTGTTAGATGAGATGAGTTCAGAATTATCTGTCAAATCTACGTCCTTGTTGGATGCCATTGATAGGAATGCCTTGCTTGAGGGAGAAGTGTCTGTTTTGGAATCTGAAAAAAAGGCTTTGCAGTCTCTCAACAGCGATTTGATAGAGAGGAACCTGGTTCTTGCAACACAAGTTGATTCTTTTTATAGCAGTGTTTCTCCAGGTCCTAGAGACAGGGTTCCTGAAGAGAGCATAGTATTGGATTCTGGAAGCGTAAAAATACTTGTTGATAATCCTTTCATTTCAAGATTTACTGATACGAGGTCTATGCTTCCCGTTCTTAACACAGGTGCTAACGCCATACAAGTAGTTCCTGAAAATTATTCAGATATTTTCGTAGGAGATATTGTGAGCTATGAATCTTCAGATGGAAGGACTGTTATTCATAGGGTTGTAGAAACAGGCTTTGATGAAGATGGATGGTATGCTGTAATGAAAGGAGACAGTGTCAGAAACCCTGACCCTGGAAAAGTCCGCTTTGAGCACGTAAGAAGGGTGCTTATAGCCATAATATACTAAGAGAGGAGTGTTGATGGCAGGAAAAAAATTTGCTGCGAGGGACAGGGCTGAGTGGCGCTCGTGGCTTTCAAAAAATTATTCTTCAGAGAAAGAAATATGGTTGGTGTATTATAAGAAGGCGAGTGGGAAGAAAAGTGTTTCTTACAACGATGCGGTTGAGGAAGCCCTTTGCTTTGGGTGGATTGACAGCACTGCTAAAAAGATTGATGATGAAAGGTACGCGCAGCGCTTCACGCCTCGAAGGAAAAGCAGCAAGCACTCCCAGCTTAACAAAGAACGCCTTAGATTATTGATTGAACAGGACAAGATACTTCCTTCTCTCAGGGACGAAATAAGGAAATTATTAAGAGAAAAATTTGTTTTCCCCAAAGACGTAATCGCTGAGATAAAAAAGTCAAGGGAAGCATGGAAGAACTACAAAGGGTTTCCTGAAGCCTATAAGAGGATAAGGATTGCATTTATAGATGGCGCAAGAGATAGCCCTGATGAATACGTGAAGCGCCTCAAATACTTTATTAAGATGTCTGAAAAGGGGAAATTGATTGGGATGCCTGGAACAAATAAATATTATTCATCTTAATAATTCTATTGCCCTTTTCAGGGATGCTATGAATTTGTCTGCGTCCTCCTCATTATTGTAGAAGTACAGTGAAGCCCTAACACTTCCTTTTATTCCTTTCGCGTTAAACCATGAATGGCAGCAATGATGCCCGCTTCTCACCAGTACATTGTCGTTGTCCAGCTGCAATGCAATATCATGCGGGTCAATCCCTTCCAGTGTAAAGCTTATAAT
>SLSH01000198.1 GCA_007130555.1 Bacteroidales bacterium | reverse complement strand
ACATAACCAGTTGTTGATCCAAGATCAATTTTTGGCTGCACTACCGTTTGAAGAGTTATTACATTAGTATCCTCATCAGTATCCTCATCATCGTCTTTTTTACAGCCTGCTGATATTACAACTAGTGTTATTACAAAAAATGCCAATAGATTTTTTATTTTCATGTATTTTGAGTATTAAATTGTGAATGAATTTTCATACTGCAAAGATGATGCAATTAATTCAGGAAAGTATTACATAAGTTTAGAAATATGTTACATATATTACAGATTCTCAAGATTTACTTCTCGCTTTTTCTTCAACTGCTTGTAAAAAGAAGGAGTAAGTCCTGTAATTTTTTTAAATTGGTTTGATAGGTGAGCCACACTACTATATTGAAGGAGGTAGGAAATTTCGGTTAAATTAAGCTCATCGTAAAGTATAAGTTCCTTTACCCTTTCTATCTTATGCATTATAATATAATTTTGCAGGGTAATACCTCTCACTTCAGCAAATATGTTCGATAAATAAGTGTAACCGTAACCAAGCTTTTCGCTAATGTGAGTAGAGTAGTTTGTCATAGGCAACTCATCAGAGTAATGAACCATTTCAACTACTATATTTTGTATTCTCTCAATAATAATACTTCTCTTATCATCAAGTAATTCTAACCCGGATTTAAGCAGATTAACCCTTAGCTGTTCGTGTTGCTCGGGAGAAATGTGTTCAAATATTTCAACAACCCCCAAATCAACCACTACATATTTTATGTTCAAATTTTTGAGTTCTTCCTTAACCACTAACTTGCATCTAAGGCTAACCATAAATTTGATAAAAAGTCTAACTTTTACATCAGGAATTACCAGCATATTTTTAGTATTAATTAATTATTTAATCATTGCCTATACATTTATACTAACGGAAAAACCAATATTATGACATACAGTTTTTGCGAGTATTGTTACGGTTTATTCCATATATTATATATTCCCATTTTTCAGACCCGTAAAATTAATAAAAATACATTTTTTAGAGGCAAAGATAATAATTTTTTCCATTTTTCAGACCCGTAAAATTGATTTTTTTCAAATCCAAACAGAAAAAGGGCAATGGTCGGACATATAAATATCGTCGTGGATTTTTGCGTCTTTTAATTTGTCTTTTAAATTTTCGGTTACCATGTGATAGTCAATTCTCCATCCGAGATTTTTTGCTCTCGCTCCTGCACGATAGCTCCACCACGTGTATTTTTCGGGGCTTTTGTCAAAAACTCTGAAAGTATCCACAAATCCGCTTTTCAGAAATTTTGTTATCCATTCTCTTTCTTCGGGTAGAAATCCCGATACATTTTTTTTGTTTTCGGGCTTGCTGATATCAATTTCTTTATGACAAATATTATAGTCTCCGGACAGGATTATTTTTGGTCGTTCTGTTTTTAATTTATTTATAAAAACCTGTATTGCATCAAGATATTTCATTTTTACTGCCTGTCTTTCGTCTCCCATTGTACCGGAAGGGAAATAAGAATTTATTATTGTTATTTCTCCGATGTCAATACGGATTAATCTTCCTTCCTTGTCAAATTCGGGGATACCAATTCCGGATCTAACCAAATCGGGTTTTTGTTTTGAAAAAATTGCCACTCCGCTATATCCTTTTTTTTCGGCGGAATTTACAAAAACATTATATCCCATTTTCTGTAATAAAAATACATCTATTTGTTCGGGTTGTGCTTTTGTTTCCTGAATACATAAAACATCGGGAGATTCTTTTGACAACCAATCATAAAAACCTTTGTTTATCGCCGACCTGATGCCATTTACATTAAAAGTTGTAATTTTCATAAATGAATATTTTTAAATTATTTTTTATATATGACAAAACTTTTTATAATCGTATTTTTTTAAGGGTATAAGGTATAAGGTATAGGGGTATAGGAAAGCCCCCCTTATACCTTATCCCCTTATACCAAAAAACCTTATCCCTTAAAACTACTCATAACTTCTTAGTATCACTAACTAAATTTTTAAAAAAAATAAAAACTGCAAGTTATAAAAAAATAGAAAATAGCTTGAAATTTTGTGCTTTTTTGTATTTTGTGCTTTATTTTAAAAAATGTCAGGCATTTACATACATATCCCGTTTTGTCGTTCAAAATGTTCATATTGCGATTTTTATTCGGTTGTAAATAATAATTTATTATCGGAATTTTTACCTGCATTATTTAAAGAATTTGAATTAAAAAGAAACTTTTTGAAAGATAAAAAAATTAAGACTGTTTACTTTGGAGGCGGAACGCCGTCAGTTTTAAAAATTGAACAAATTAATAAAATTACAAATGAATTATATAAATTTTATGATTTGTCGGAACTTGAAGAATTCAGTTTTGAAGCCAATCCCGAAGATTTAAGTTTAAAATATTTAAAAGAGCTTAAAAATACGCCTATAAACAGAATTAGCATAGGAGTTCAAAGTTTTTATGATGAAATTTTATTGAAATTAAGAAGAAAACATGATGTAAATTCTGCTGTTAGTGCGATTACTAATTCTCAAAAGGCAGGTTTTGAAAATATCTGTGCAGATTTGATATATGGAATTTCGGGATTAAATAATGATATGTGGAAAATGACTTTAAATAAAATTTTCAATCTTCCGGTCAAACATTTATCTGCATATCATTTAAGTATTGAGCCTGATACAATTTTATACAAGCAGGTCAATCAAAAAAAATATAATCCCGTGGATGATGAAACAGGTTGGGAACAATTTGTTTTGTTGTCGGAAACTGCAAAAAAAAATGGATTTGAGCATTATGAAATTTCAAACTTCTCGCTTCCAAAATACAGGGCTGTTCATAATTCTTCGTATTGGAACAATGTTGAATATTCAGGTTTCGGACCATCGGCTCATTCATATTTTTCAAATATCAGATTATGGAATACCGACCGGATTAAAACATATATAAGCAAAATCAATAATGGAGAAATCTTTTATGAAACCGAAGAAATTGATGAACTTAAAAAATATAACGAATATTTAATTAAAAAACTTCGCACAGCAGAAGGACTTGATTTTAAAGAAATGGAACAGTTTCTCGGAAAGTCGTATTTAATTGAATTGAAACAAAAAATTACTCTGATAAATAATAAATATTTTAAAATTAACAATAATAAGTTTTCATTAACTCTTGAAGGTTTATTTATTTCAGATAATATAATCCGGCAATTAATGAAAGGAGAGGAATAAAAATTTTGTTGTATTTTTTTTTACTATTGTACGACAAAAATTTACAAAAACTTTTAAAACACAGAATCCGCACAAAGGCTAAGCGTTTGATTTAGTGATATTTAGTGTTTTTGTGATTCTGTGGCAGAAAGAATGTTGAAATTTAGTCGGACAATAGTGATTTTATATTATAATTTTTATGAATTCCGGAATTTATTATATAATTTTGTTTACAAATATTTTAAATTAATCAGGTTTAATT
>SLSH01000224.1 GCA_007130555.1 Bacteroidales bacterium | reverse complement strand
TTGTAAAAAAATTATTTATGAGTCCGTTTCTGATAATTTCAGTTATAGTAATATATTTCGGTTTATTATTTTTAATATCATTTTTTACGTCTAAAAATATTGATAACGAAGGCTTTTTCCTTGGCAACCGGCGTTCTCCATGGTATATAGTTGCATTTGGAATGTTGGGAGCATCATTATCGGGAGTAACTTTTATTTCTGTCCCTGGATGGGTACAATCAAGCGATATGTCTTATATGCAAATGATACTGGGTTATGTATTGGGATACATTACTATTGCCCATGTTTTATTACCTATATATTACAAATTTAACCTTACCTCAATTTATACCTTTTTGGATTACAGATTTGGTTTTGCATCTTATAAAACAGGGGCGGCATTTTTTATATTATCAAGAACAATCGGCTCGGCTTTCAGATTGTATATAGTTGCAAATGTTCTGCAGATAATGATATTTGATGCATGGAATATACCTTTTTATTTAACCGTTATAATTACAATTGCTTTGATTTTTCTTTATACTTTTAAAGGAGGAATAAAAACAATAATATGGACAGATACATTGCAAACATTATTCTTATTATGTGCGGTAATAATAACCATAGTTATTGTTTCGAAAGATCTTGGTTTTAATATTATTGAACTGTTTGGAGCAATTACCGAAAATGAACATTCAAAGATTTTTATTTTTGATGATTGGAATTCCAGACACCATTTTGTAAAACAATTTTTTGCAGGAGCCTTTATAACTATTGTTATGACTGGATTAGACCAAGATATGATGCAAAAAAACCTGAGTTGCAGGAATATTAAAGATGCCCAAAAAAATATGATATCATACGGAATTGCTTTTTTGCCTGCAAATGTTTTGTTTCTTTCTCTCGGAGTAATGC
Source organism: Bacteroidales bacterium (assembly GCA_007130555.1). Classification (GTDB taxonomy): domain Bacteria; phylum Bacteroidota; class Bacteroidia; order Bacteroidales; family ML635J-15; genus SLSH01. The sequence continues at coordinate 2,576 of SLSH01000224.1, read as the reverse complement.
TAACCATCTATGCAAAAAATATGAAAATACCTCCCGAATTGATTCAGGGAGATGATCTTTATCCTTATCTGGCAACACATTATCTGGGTCCCGTAGTAATGATATTTTTTATTCTCGGTCTAATGGCTTCGGCATACTCAAGTGCCGATTCCACACTTACGGCATTAACCACATCTTTTACCATTGATATATTGGGAACCAAAGATAAATCTGAAAAAATAATAAAAAAACTACGCAAAAAAGTACATATTTTATTTTCAATTATTCTTGCACTGGTAATAATTATTTTTAAACTTATTGATAATAAAAGTGTTATAGACGTCATCTTTACCGTTGCCGGATACACCTATGGTCCTTTGCTGGGATTATATGCTTTCGGATTATTCTCAAAAATTAAAGTAATTGATAAATTAGTGCCTGTAATTGCCATTGCAAGTCCGATTGTTTGTCTAATTATTAATCTTTTAATAAAAACCTACGGTTCCGGCTATCAGATGGGATATGAACTGCTGTTATTAAACGGATTTATTACTTATGTGGGATTGTGGGTAATATCAAAAAGGGAATAACTTTTTTAAAATAATCTAATTTTTATACATGATTTGATTTATTTATTTGTTTATAATATTATATTTGTGAATTATTGTATAGTGATAAAAATTATATTTATGGGTAAACTAGCAAATGCTCCTTTATTAGAAGTAATTTTTGAAATTAAGTGGCAACTTAAATCTAATAATGACTTAATGAAATGTCAGTACCTGCATGGAGATTTTTTTTCTAAAATGGGGAAGAAATATCCATATAGAGAGTCTCTTATACCGCCGGAAGTGCCAATGGATGCATATTTATATATGCCGGCACATAGATATAGAACAAAAAAAGATGAATACCCTTTAATACAGTTAGGTCCTGGGATTTTAACAGTGAACACAACCGACAACAATTATTTTTGGAATAAATATGAAAAGTGGTGCCAAGAAGCTTATCTAACCTTAAAAGAACTATATGAATTTGATAATAATGAACAAATAAATTTGTCTTTAAAATATTTTGATTTTTTTCCATTTGATTTTAAAAAAAACAATGTAATTGAATTCTTATCGAATAATTTTAATTTAGAATTTAATCAAACTTTTATTGATGAAAATAGTTTCCCTGCTTCTATAAATATAGGATTTGAGTATGAAGTAAGTTTTGGGAATTACAGTATTAAAATAAACAGAGCCAGTAATCGCAAAAAACAGAACGGATTGATTTTTAATACAACTCTTTCCAAAAAATGTCATTTACTTGATAAGGAACAATTTATAAATTGGTTAGATGAATCACATAATTACGTCAGTAAGTCTTTTAAATTAATGATAAAAGAAAAAATGTATAATAGTTTTAAGTAAAAATCTTATTATGATAACTCAAGTAATTGAATTTAATGATAAACAGTTTTTTAATAAGCACGCCAAAATAATGACAGTAAATGATTTACTTAATGGAGCTACATTTACAGAAAGTGAAAAATATAGAGCTCAAAAAGTTTATAAAAAAAATATTGGTAATTTACAATATTTTATCAATAGAAACTTTGATGTTTCTTGTTCATATTTAGAGAGCCCCGTTTTTACAAATTTTCAAATAAAAATTGTTGAGCAGGATGTAAAAACGGAACTTACTACTTTAAATATAGATAAAGTTGATATTCCCTTTAAACCAGAGCCTATAGAAAATTATAAATTAAAAATTAAAATAGTGTCAGTAGAAGAAGCATTGCCCAAATTTAATCTTTTTTGTGAATAATTATTATGAACTATCCTTGGTATGAAAAATTAAATAACAAATCTGGATTACAAATAATTCAGGGAGAAATAGTTCAAAAATGCCCTATTATTGTTCCGCCGGCAACTATTGATAAAGATTCTGTCAATGAAGTAAAAATAATGACATATAATGTTATTGTGATTACACAATCATGTGATTTAATGCGAGGTTCGGTAGAAAATGTTTTGGTTTGTCCATTCTTTTACTGGTCAACCGTTATTAAGACTATTGATAAATCATGGCAAAATGCAAAAGGGTATGAAAAGTTTTGGAATAATTTAAAAAAAGGAGCAGAACCATCATATCATTTGTTAATAAATGAAAGATTAAGCAATTTTAATGAACCTATAATAGTAGATTTTAGCAATGTATTCGGAATCAATATTTCATGTCTTATTGAGCATTTGAAATCTTATAAAAAACGAATTCGTTTGCTTCCCCCATATAGAGAGCATTTAGCCCAAGCTTTTGCAAGATATTTTATGAGGGTAGGCTTACCTCAAGATATCCCAGGATATAGGGAAGCATTGAAAAATACCAAATTAGGGTAATTCTTCGTCGCCGACACTAATTCCCTTCACCCGCGTCATCGACCCATGACACAGGAAGGGGGAGAAATCTGCCCGTTATAAATTTTTATTAAATTTTGGTATATAAATTAATAATATTTATTCCTTTTCAAATAATTATTTACATAATCAGCAATTCCGTTTTCTAAGCTATAAAATTCTTTATCATAACCGATTTGTTTCAATTTACTC
>SLSH01000311.1 GCA_007130555.1 Bacteroidales bacterium | reverse complement strand
TCCGTCATGGTGAAATCTCCTCACGTCCCGGCAAAACCGGCTATTCGCCTTTTTTCCCGGAGTCATCATCGTCCGCTTCGTCTTTTTCAACAACATCCGCGTCATCCGCGCTGTAATTCCGGCCGGAGACATCCTCATCGTCGTCGTCATCGTCGTCGTCATCGTCGTCGTCATCGTCATCATCAGCGTCTCGATAGTAGAAATCGGAATCATCATCATCCCCTGCCAATCGATTGCTCTCGTCGTATTCACCATCATCACCTTCCTCCCATCCCTCTTTCCTGTCTCCTGACAACGACTCGTCATCCTCGTCATGCACCTTCTGAGTAGGATCCATTACAACGGGATCCACATCCACCGGCCGTGCATCGGGGTCTACATTCTCATCCAGTTTGATTGTAAACTCGCGAAGAACCGTATCCAGCACCCTGAGCATGCGCTTCAATTCACCGGGCACTTCCGCCTTAGCGAGGTAACGCCAATAGTAGTAATTTCCAAGCAATTCACTCGAAATCCGATAGGCCAGACGGCGGCGGCCCCAGGATTCTACTTTCAATACCCTGCCGCCATACTTCTCGATTCCACCCTGGATCTTCTTGTTGATGTCAGCGATGGATGCATCGGCCAAGTCGGGCCGAAGGATTACTATGGATTCGTATTCTCTGAGTTTTCCGGGTTCGTCCCGGGCGGACATGAGTGGAGCCATGAATAACCTCCTCACGGTAAATGCGCTCCGGCGCACCTGCTTCCCGATTCGGACGGGAAGCAAGGAGTCCATCACAATTAAAAGGCGTCACCGCCATTATGCCCCGGCGCCTGAACACCGAAAGACATTTTCAAGTTTTGTAAACGGGTTATTACTTCAAAAGCGGTGCAATGACAAGTGCCACAACGCTCATTAATTTGATCAATATGTTGAGCGAAGGACCGGCTGTATCCTTGAAAGGATCTCCCACAGTATCGCCCACAACGGCCGCCTTGTGTGCCGGGGAGTTTTTGCCCTGCACTTCGCCCTTTTCATCCTTGAATTCACCTGATTCAATGTGCTTCTTAGCGTTATCCCAGGCGCCTCCGGCGTTGGACATAAAAATCGCCATCAGCACGCCTGAGACCGTAACCCCTGCCAACAACCCGGCCAACATCCGCACATCCCCGATGACCCACTTGGAAAAGAATCCCACCACCAGCGGGGACAAGACCGCCAGGAGTCCCGGGGCGACCATTGTAGAAATCGCGGACTCGGTGGCTATCCTGACACAATGGGCGCTTTCGGCCTTGGCCTTGCCTTCCATAAGCCCCTCGATCTCTTTGAATTGCCTGCGAACCTCGTCAATCATGGCGGACGCAGCACGGCCGACCGCTTTCATTGCCATGGAAGAGAACAAAAAGGGCAGCATCGCCCCAACAAACAGCCCGGCCATTGTCCAAGGCTCGCTTACGTCGATGCTGGTTATCCCAACCTGAGTTTGAAACGCGGAGAAAAGCGCGAGAGCGGTCAACGCGGCCGAACCAATGGCGAAGCCTTTACCAATAGCCGCTGTCGTGTTGCCCACTGCATCCAGTTGATCTGTACGCTTTCTCACGTCGGGTCCGAGTTCCGCCATCTCACTTATACCGCCTGCATTGTCGGCAACAGGCCCATATGCATCAACAGCCAACTGAATCCCGGTTGTCGAAAGCATTCCCAAAGCAGCAATAGCGATACCGTATAGTCCGGCAAAATAGTACGAAACTATGATCGCGCCGGATATACACAAAATCGGTAATGCTGTTGACAGCATGCCGACACTCAAACCTGCAATAATGTTGGTTGCGGCTCCCGTGGTGGATTCTTTCGCAATGCTCCTGGCGGGACTACGTTTGTCGGATGTATAATACTCGGTTATCAACCCCACTGCCGTACCCGCCGCCAAACCCGCCATGGTCGCCACCCATACATACCAATTATGAATTTCCGTCTCTCCCCCGGTAAGCCCTTTGACAATGCTGAACTTTGACGGAAGCAGAAAATAGATGACGAAAAAAGACGCTATCGCCATCAAAGCGGCTGAACCGAATGTACCTATATTCAATGCTGTCTGAGGATTACCGCCTTCTTTGGTTCGGACAAAGAAAGTCCCGATGATGGAACAGACTATTCCAATCACCGCCAGCATAAGGGGCAGATAGATGGCATTGTACCTCATGGCCGGATCAACAGCCTGAATCCCCGACACTGTTCTTGAACCGGCCCATACAACGCCCAGGACCATGGCGCCCAGAATGGATCCTACATAGGACTCGAAAAGATCAGCGCCCATCCCGGCGACATCGCCGACGTTGTCTCCCACATTATCCGCAATGACAGCGGGGTTGCGGGGATCGTCCTCCGGAATCCCGGCCTCCACCTTGCCCACGAGATCCGCTCCCACATCCGCTGCCTTGGTGTAAATCCCGCCTCCGACACGTGCAAACAGGGCGATTGAAGAAGCTCCCAGGCTGAACCCGGTCAGCACTGTAATGACTCGCTCCGGCCCCCAAGTGGTGCCATAGACCAAATCGTAGAAGAGATACAATCCGCCTAGACCGAGAGTGGCGAGACCCACAACCGACATCCCCATTACGGTCCCGCCGGAAAAAGCGACCGCCAGGGCCTTGTTCAGACTGGTGCGCGCCGCCTGCGAAGTCCTAACATTCGCTGTTGTGGCCACGCGCATACCAAAATACCCCGCAAGACCTGAACAAACCGCTCCCAGCAGAAAAGACAACGCAACAAGAGCATGGCTGTCTTCCTTGGTGTAATTGGCCGCCACAAGAGCCAACCCCACCAATGCCACGAAAAACGCCAACCTCTTGTATTCCGCCGAAAGAAACGCCATTGCTCCGTCTTGGATGTCTCCGGCGATCTCTTTCATACGATCCGAACCAGGATCCTGCTTTTTTACCCAGGCGGCTTTTCGCCAGGCAAATAAAAGCGCCATCAATCCAACGGCAGGTACCGCGTACAAAAGAATTTCCATGTCTTGCCTCCAGAAAACCGGTTATCTTTTATTGAACCTGTTCATGGCTGCTACAGGTCCTTCTCCAAACACCGCATCCACGGCGTCACATGCAGTTTCAATCATTTCAGCCACCACCGGGTATTCCTCAACCGAAAAAGGACTCAACACGTAATCGACGATATCTCCTCCGGACTCCGGCCTCCCTATACCACAACGAACCCGCACAAAGCGGTCTACTTCCAGTTCTTTCATCAGCGAAATCAATCCTTTGTGACCTCCCGCGCCTCCTCCCAACTTGACCTTTACCTTGCCCAAAGGCAAATCAAGGTCATCGTGAATGATCAGAATTTTTTCAGGTTCAATTCGGTACTTTCGGGAAGCAGCCGAAACAGCCTTTCCAGACCGGTTCATGTATGTCAACGGCCACAGGCAAACCACTGAAACTCCCGTAGAGTCCTTTATAGTGACCGTCGCAGTTCTTGAACAAAG
>SLSH01000077.1 GCA_007130555.1 Bacteroidales bacterium | reverse complement strand
TATTTTATTCTACACTTTTTTTCAACGATGCAAAGAGCACCCTACCAGACATAAAAGGGATAAGAGGAATTTAAATGGCGAGAAAGAAAAACGAGAAGCCGATAAACTTCAAATACAACTTGAAAAGATACTGGGATTTAGCAAGGAAATACAAAAAAATAATCTTTGTAACCCTCCTAGTAACCCTCTTAGTAGAGGTAACTTTCCTTGCTGACAAGCTAGTATTCAAAGAACTAATAGACAAAGGGACAGAATACGTTGCAGGCTCAATAACACAACAAGTATTCATAAGCATCCTATTAGGATTATTAGCCTTATTCATAAGCATAATAATAACGAGAAGCGTAATGCAATGGGTAAAACTGCACTTCATCAACCTCCTAGAAACCAGGCTCATATTCGACCTGAAAAAAATGATGTTCAGCCACCTGATAAGGCTGTCATACAACTTCCATGTCAACAATAAGACAGGCTCAATAATAAGCCGCCTGGTAAGAGGAGGAAGAGCTATAGAAGGCTTAACAGACGTATTCGTATTCAACTTCATACCATTATTATTCCAAACAATAGTTGTAGGCGCAGCCCTCCTCATCTTCGATGTTGGCTCTTCAATAATAATACTGCTCACAGTAGCTGTTTTCATATTATACAGCTTTTACATAAACAAAAAACAGCAATCTGCAAACATAGCTGCCAACGACGCGGAAGATACAGAGAAAGCTGTGATAAGCGACATATTCACAAATGTAGATTCCATAAAATACTTTGGAAAGGAAAGACAAACCCAGAGGAATTATGAGAAATACGGCCGGAAAACAAGTGCGTCTTTCTTCTACCACTGGAACTTTTTCAGGTGGCTCGGGGCAGGGCACACATTAATACTGGGATTCGGATTGCTCTTTTTAATGCTTTTCCCAGTCATGAAATTAGTGAATGGAGAAATGGACATCGCTACTGTGGTTTTCATCTTCACAGTGTACGGCAATATAGTCGGCCCCTTATTCGGCTTCGACCACGGCTTAAGAGGATATTATAGGTCCATGGCTGACATGGAATCCTTATTCAAATACTACAAAGTAGAGAATGATATAAAAGACTTGCCTGAATCGAAAAACCTGAAGATAAGGAAAGGCAGCATAGAATTCAAAGATGTTACTTTCAAGTATAAGAAAAGGTATATCTTAAGAAATTTCAACTTGAAAATACCTGAAAACAAGAAAGTTGCATTTGTAGGGCCTAGCGGAGCAGGAAAAACCACTATTATAAAACTATTGTACAGGCTGTACGACTTAGACAAAGGAAGCATATTGATAGACGGTAAAGACATAAAAGCTGTGAAGCAGGAATCCTTAAGATCTGAGTTAAGCATAGTCCCCCAGGAATGCGTATTATTCGACGATACTTTAAAGAATAATATTGCTTTCAGCAACCCGACTGCTTCAAGCCAGGAAGTGTACAAAGCGATGAGATTCGCGCAATTAGACAAAATAGTCAAAAACTTCCCGCTCAAAGAAAACACGATTGTAGGAGAGCGAGGCGTTAAGCTATCCGGTGGGGAAAAACAAAGGGTTAGCATAGCCAGGGCCCTGCTAGCAAACAAGAAAATACTGGTATTAGACGAAGCAACATCTGCCCTGGACTCTGAAACAGAGCACGAAATACAGAAAGACCTGGAAAGACTGATGAAAGGCAGGACGAGCATCATAATAGCCCACAGGCTATCCACCATTATGAGAGCGGACTTAATAGTAGTTATGGAAAGAGGAAAAATAGTCCAGAAAGGAACTCATAGTGAACTCATAAAGCAGGAAGGCTTGTACAAGCATTTATGGGAACTTCAAAGAGGAGGATACATAAAATAAATTCAATAACAATTTTAAACAAAACTCCTTTTCCCGTATTTATTCATGGCTGAAATAATACAAGGAAACATAGCGAATGTAAAAGCAGATGTTATAGTGAACGCTGCGAACCGCACCCTTCTAGGCGGCGGAGGTGTTGACGGAGTAATACACGCAGCTGCAGGCCCGGAGTTATTAGATGAATGCTTAGAGCTAAGAAAATCCAAGTTTGTCTCCGGATTGCCTACAGGGCAAGTAGCAGTTACAAAAGCGTATAACTTGAAAGCAAAACACGTATTCCACACTGTGGGGCCAATAAAAGGAAAGGATGACTTGTCTTTGCTTAAAGATTGCTATGTTAACTGCCTGAAAAAAGCAGAAGAACTCGGAATGAAATCAATAGCTTTCCCAGCTATAAGCACTGGCTTTTACGGTGTGCCTGTCGATTATTCTGCGAAAACAGTTAAACAAGTCTTAAAAGAAGAAAAGCCAAGGATTAAGATACTTCTTGTATTATACGATTATGCTGATAAAAAGATTTACGATGAAGTTTTCAAGGAAAAATAGTTTTTAGGCGCTTTTGCCAAAAAATATTGATTAGAGCAAATTATATAAACTTGTTGATCAATGGTCTTTCTGTATGTTGGACTTTTTTGCTAGTGATGATTTTATTACTCTTGTAGCTGTGCCTCTACTAATCCTAATAGCTAGGATTGTAGATGTTACTATGGGCACTGTACGCCTAATTTTTATTTCTAAGGGTGAAAAATTGTTTTCTGCTCTCATTGGCTTCTTCGAGGTCTTAATCTGGCTTCTAGCAATTACAAGGATTATGGATAATCTGACTAATGTTTACGCGTATCTTGCTTACGCTGCAGGCTTCTCCATCGGGACTTATCTTGGTGTTATTATCGAAAATAAGATGACTGTGGGCAAGGTAATGGTCCGGTTCACTACTGATAAGGATTCTAAGAGCTTAATCGAAGAGCTTAGGAATAAGAGGTATACTTTTACTTGTGTTGGTGTTGACGGTCCTAATGGTTTGGTTCAGTCTTTACACGTGATTATTAACAAAAAGGATTTGAAGAAGCTGATTAATTATATTATTAAATATGATGAAAACGCGTTTTACACTGTTGAGGATGTTAAGATTGTCACGGAGCACAAGCATTATGAGCAAACAGAGGTTAAGGGTGCTACGGGTGGGGGAAAATAATTTATTCCCTGTATTTTCTTTCGAATATTTCTTTTAATCTTTTAGCTTTCTTTTCGCCTACTAGTTCTACTTCCCTTAATTCTTGTTCACTAGCATTTACGATGTTCTTAATTGAATTGAAGTGTTCTAACAAGTATGGCGCTATTCTGCTCCCTATGCCTGGAAAGCCTGAGATTATGTATTCTTGTATTTCCTTGTCTGTCATCGGCTTATGAGAATGTAGTTGAAAGTCTTTTTTGTCGGGGTCTTGCTCCCTGTCTGCTATGACTTTCAATAAGGAAGCTGTATCCCGAGGATTCTTTGTCTGTATTATGGGGGTTGCCTGGCCCAAACTTTTCGGGCGCCGTCACCTCGGGGCCATGGCAGGCTTTAATATGGGCTGGGTGGTGTTTGGCAGCGCCTTGGGGCCTTACTTTTTTAGT
>SLSH01000104.1 GCA_007130555.1 Bacteroidales bacterium | reverse complement strand
GTTGGGGATAGTTCATCATCAAATAAAACAATTTCAATTTCATTTTCTTTAACATAAGACAATATCTCATTTAATTTCCCCTTTCCGACATAAGTCGAATTTAGAGGGATATTTAATTTTTGAATAAATCTTTTGACAGGTTTTAGCCCTGCTGTTCTTGCCAAAAAATCCAGTTCATCTAAATGTTCGATTATATTATCTTCGGATTGAAAATAATTTGTTTTTTTTTCATTTTTAACAGATACGGTTACCAAAATGGTTTTTTGAAACATATTAAAATCAAGACTTAATAATCAATATTTTAATTTAACAAAAACAAAAGACCCCGACAAAAGTCGGGGTCGTAAAATTATATAAATTTTTTCTAATATAATCTGAAATTAATAGGTACAATAAAATTTACAGGAACGGCTTGACCTCTTTGTCTTCCCGGCGTCCAGTTCGGGATCATTTTTACAACCCTTAAGGCTTCTTGGTCAAGATAAGGGTCAACTCCTCTGGCAATTCTAACACTTGTAACTTTCCCATTTATGTCAATAACGAATTGGACAAATACTCTTCCCTGAATTCCGTTTTCTTTTGCTATTTCGGGATATTTTGTATTATTAGCGATAAATTGCATTAAAGCAGCATCTCCTCCGGGGAAAAGAGGTTTTTCTTCAACTACTGCAAAATCAATGGGATCTAATTCTTCTTCTTCTTCAAACACGGGAACGGTAATTCTTGTTTCTGTTGTTTGATCTGCTTCTGCATCTATATCAATACGTGTATCAACTTCTACATCATCTTCAACAATCAAGAGCTCTTCAAAAACTTCTTCTATCTCAGGCTCAGGCTCAGGTTCAGGAATATCTTCATCCTGAATTGTTGATTCAATTTCTTCTTCCCATATATCTTCCATTGATAAATCTCCAAGTACTCCCGGACCAACTTCTTCTGTTGTCCATTCAAATGCAACAAGACAAATGGTTAAAGCTATAACAAAACCTATTTGTAAAAAGATAATTTTCTTTTTTTCTAAATCTGCTTTTGATGTTTTTTTAATTTGCATAATCTGAAAAATTTTAAAACGTAAAATTACAATATTTTTTATAAAAACAAAAACATTTAATTCAATTTTATTATATATACGAAATATAGCGTATATATGTTTTGAGTCTTTATATTTTTTTTGTTAAAAAAGATACTGTTATGTAAACACAAAACTCACCAAATAGAATATCACAGGGAGTGTAATTAATGAAAGAACGGTACTTACAAAAATATTCTCAACAGCTTGTGTTGCATTTAATTCCATATCTTTTGCCATAACCGAAATAATAATCATACACGGCATAGCAGCTTGTAAAATTGATGATACAAGTGCTTTTTCGGAAATTTCTAATCCCAGCATTTGTAAAACATAAAATATTACACATAATATTATTGGACCTAATATCAATTTATTGAAACTTAGCACATAAGATCTGAAATTACTTATTAATGACTTTGCTCTTACTTGAGCTAATATTATCCCGACATATATCATTGATAAATAAATTGTTGTATGCCCTACAGCAGAAATCGGATTAAATATTATTTCGGGTAATTTGATTTTAAAAATTAAAAAAATTATTCCTGTCAAAAAGGAAATAGTTGTCGGATTTATTAAATTTAAAAAAGTATTTGTTTTTTTTATTTTTGAACTTTTATTTAAAATATAAATACCCCAAGTCCATACCAGACAATCATGTCCTAAGTGAAAAATTACTGCATACATCAATCCTTCTCCCCCCGGATAAACCGCATTTAATAAAGGATATCCCAAAAAGACAGTATTCCCGAACATGGTTTGAGCATTATGTAATGCAGTGTTTTCCTTATCTAATTTTATTGCTTTTGCAGAAATGGTACTGAGGAAATAAAAAACAAATACCGAAAGAAATGCCACAGCAATAATAAAAGGAAAATTACTTATCATTTCACGGGTTGGTTCTGCTCCGGCAAAACTTGTAAAAACTAATAAGGGTAAAGTTATTTTTATTATAATTTTTACAAGCCCGTTATTATGTTCCGCATTTACCGCTTTAACTTTAAATGCAATATAACCGATTATTGATATTATTGCTAATATAATTATTTGTTCTGCAATTACTACCATATCTAAATAATAAACATTTTTGACCTCAAATTTCTTTCACATCATAAACAGGGATTTTTAATGCTTCCTCCAGTTTTTCACATAATTCTTTGGTGTTAAATCGAAAACCTGTATTAGATACCGGATTTACACAAACCATTATAAGATTTGGTTTTAACAACACTGTTAATTTCGCCCCTGTTTTAAGGTAAGAAGCATAAGAATTTATTGAAATAAATAATTTTGAAAAATCTTTTGCAATTAATTTTATATCCTTAGCATTTTTTTGGACTCTCAAGAAATCCAGTAATTTATCGGTAATAATTCCGGGAGCATATATTGTTGAGCCGTATTTAAAAATCTTATCTTTATTTTTTTCTATCATCAAAATCGAGGGAATTTGCAAATCTTTGATTCTATTATTCTCAATAGCTTTAACTCCCGAATTTACAGATAATAACTTGTTTTTAATTTTCGTCTTATATTCATCGGTATTAATTAAATCAACAATAAATTTCGTTTTATTGACAAGTTGCTTGAGATTTGCCGATACTGTTGCCCCTGTATTTAATATCATCGCATCTGTTACTCCCGGAGATGCAGGGCTAAATCTTGAAAAAGCTCCGTCAACAATTGAAAGAACAACTTTATTTTTTTTCATTTCATCTACCCAGCTTTCTATCCAGATAGTATCCGATGGTCCTGATAAAATTACTTTCCCAGTATCAATTGCCCGTGCAGTAATAAGTCTGCCTAAAGCTGTTTTTTTGTTACTTACATTTAATATTTCAGATGTAATTTTTTTTGTTTTATAATGTTGTTCCGATGTAGAAAAAATAATGTCTTTGTAAAGTTCTATTTCGGGTTTTGAATGTTTATGGATTATATCAATATTTTCTCCGTCAACGCCAATAGAAGTAACGGCAATTTTATTTTTTGTGTTTTCTAATCTTTTAAGGATATAATTAAGACATTCTGTTTTGCCTGTGTTTTTTTCCAGTCCTACAATTGCAAGACTTTTATGTTTAAGTATTTCTTTAATAAAAGGCATTATCAGAGTTTACGTTTTTTTCGCTCAAGGTCTTCAGGTTCAAGAGAGAATTTTCTTCCACTCAGCAATGATGCTACACCTTCTGATTTATTCACATCAGGATTATTTATACATTCACATCCGGCGGTATAGTTTGTGGGTTGAGCATAACTTGTAATAACGCCTTCATAATTTCTTAGTACAACTCTGTCGGGACTTTGAGAAATAATATAATTAGGCATAACAGGGATTTTTCCGCCTCCACCGGGAGCATCAACAACATAAGTAGGAACAGCAATTCCTGATGTATGTCCTCTCAAATTTTCAATTATTTCTATTC
>SLSH01000208.1 GCA_007130555.1 Bacteroidales bacterium | reverse complement strand
TGTGATTTATATATTTCAATAAATATGCCACAAATATATATAAATTATTTAACTTTCGCAAGTTCTTAAAAAACAACAAAAACCAATAGTTGACCTTCTGATATTGCTGACATTTAGCATACTACATCACAAAAAAACATATATAAAAAGAATTAGATATGTGTCATTTTTAAAACTTAGTTTTTTTTTACTTCAAGTTAAAAATAAATAACTAACAAAATTTATAGGTTTGTGACATACATGATATTTGTCCTCATGCCGGACGGGCACTTCCTTTTTTTTTGTCGAAAAAAAGGAAGCAAAAAACGACTTTGTCGCTGCATAGAATTTGCTAAAAATTATGGTAATTGTCTAAAATTCAGTAACTCACTACGTTCAAACAGACTGAATTTCTTAACGACAATCACCATAATTTTCTTAACGCAAGTTCTATTACCGACAGTTATATAAAAAAATTGTGTCGGCATTAACAAAACCACTGCCAACATCAGAGCTGTTGGCGGTTTTGTATAAGATGCGACTACCCCTTTATTTTGGCATTAAAAAGCAGGGTATAAAAGTTTTGTTAATTATTAAACTTTTTGCCCTCATGCCGGACGGGCACTTAAAAACAGTTTTGAGTTTGAGTCTATAGCAACAGGAAAAAAATCTTGCTCACACTCAAACCGGTTGGTTTTGATTTTATTTAGGTTTCTGCTTTGGTTTTAGTCCCTTTAAAAACAGTAAAAAAATCATTATTGTCCGACAAAATTTACAAAAACTTTTAAAACCCTTTTATGCCATTGATGACAATCAACCATAGAATAGGGTTGTTTTTTATATTTGCCCGCAGAAAGCTAAGCGTTTGATTTAGTGGTATTTAGCGTTTTTGTGATTCTGTGGCAGAAAGAATGTTGAAATTTAGTCGAACAATAGTGTAAAAATATTTATTTTTGTAAAAAATGAATTTAATAAAAATTGGGATGGCAAGTTTTTTTAGTACTCCTGAATATAATGTATTTGATTACAGACCGAGATATTTTGATTCTGAGAAAGAAAATCGTAAGGAACGTTTACGACACTTACGAATTGAGAAAGGAAAAAATCCGGATATAGATTCAGAAGAAGAAGTGCGTCCCGGTTCACGTATAAAGGGAAGCTTTCGTGCAAGAATGTCTGACAGAAAATACCGAAAACGCAGTTCTGCAATAAGATTTCTTATAATTTTGGGATTTTTGTTTTTTATTGCATATTTAATTTTAATTGCCGATTTAACTTCCGTTATTAATTATTTAAGTTGATAATGACAGATATTATAAAATTATTATCCGATTCGGTAGCAAATCAAATTGCTGCAGGTGAAGTCATTCAAAGACCTTCTTCTGTTGTAAAAGAGCTTGTTGAAAATTCACTAGATTCGGGTGCAACAAAAATACATATCATAATTAAAGATGCGGGAAGAACTCTTATTCAGATTATTGATAACGGATGCGGAATGTCTGCAACTGATGCCAGATTGTCTTTTGAACGACATGCCACATCAAAAATAACAAATGCAAAAGATTTATTTTCAATAAAAACTCTAGGATTCAGAGGAGAGGCACTGGCTTCGGTTGCTGCTATAGCAAGTGTAGAACTAAGAACAAAACGGATAGAAGATAATATCGGTACAATTATAAAAATATCAGGTTCAAAAGTTGAAACACAAGAACAAATACTATGTCCCGACGGAAGTAATTTTATGATTAAAAACCTTTTTTTCAATGTACCCGCAAGACGAAAATTTTTAAAAACAGACAAAACCGAATACAGATATATTTTAAACGAAATTTACAGAATTGTTCTTACTAACAATGATGTTGAGTTCTTGATTAATTTTGACGGGAAAGATCATTTAATCCTTAATAAAGAAAATCTGAAATATAGAATTTCTAATATATTTGGCAAAAAAATTAATCAAAGCCTTATCAGTATTAAATCCGAAACGGCTATAATAAAAATTAACGGCTATATTTCAAAACCCGAAAGAACAAAAAAGAATAATTCCGAACAGTATTTCTTTGTAAATAACAGATTTATGTACCATCCGTATTTCAGAAAGGCTGTTACAATGGCTTATGACAAACTGATTCCCGAAGGAGAATATCCCTCGTTCTTTATTTATTTTGATGTTGACCCGTCAAATATTGATGTAAATATTCATCCGACTAAGACAGAAATAAAATTTGAAGACGAACAGGCAATTTTTCAAATTGTAAATGCCTGTATAAAAGAATCTCTCGGGAAATTTAATGTTATGCCTCGAATTGATTTTGAAGAAAATATTACAAGAGATGCACACTTAACTTCAAAAACAAGAATTAAACCTCCAAGTATAACAATTAATCCTGATTATAACCCTTTTGAACGGAATGATAAAAAACAATTTAAACCTAATGTCCCTAATAACTGGGAACAATTATACAATAAAGATTTTGACCCCGGAAAAAATACCGAAACTCCGGAAAAAGAATCCCCTGAACAAGGACAATTATTTGATAATCAGAACAATGGCACGGAGCCTGATTTTAAGAGTATTTTTTATCAGTTTAAGAAGAAATATATTATAACAAGCGGTAAAAACGGATTGATTGTAATAGACCAGTATAGAGCACACGAAAGAGTTTTATACGAAAGATTTTTGCATTTTCTTGAATCCCGTAAGGGTATTGTTCAAAAGAAAATGTTTCCGGTAGAACTTGATCTTAATAATCAGGAACGTGCTTTTATGCTTGAGGTTGTTGAGTCGTTAAATAATATAGGTTTTGAAATTGAGTTAAAAGGAACTGAAAGTTTTGTTCTGACGGGTGTACCCGGAGATCTGGATAATAAAAATCCCGAAGAACTTATTTCAAATATGCTTGAAATATTATTAAACACTCCTGAAGATATTAAAATGATATTGCACGAAAAGATTGCATTTTCTCTTGCAAAATCAGCGGCTATCAAATCCGGAATAATTTTGAAAGAGGAAGAAATGAATAATCTGTTTTATCAGTTAATGTCTTGTTCAAACCATAACTATACCGCTGACGGACAAAAAATTTTAGACCTTATTACAATAAATGAGATAGAAAATAAATTAAAATAATTGAAATATAAATTAAAGGAGAATATAGAATGAATTTTGGCAGAGGTTTTTTTGCATTTCCACCGGTAGTAAAATATTTACTTATAATAAACGGAGCAATGTTTGTTCTTGTATATCTGGCAGGGTTAAATCTTTTACCGCAGTTTGCAATTTACAGCTTTAAATCGGATCTTTTCAAACCCTATCAGCTAATAACTCACATGTTTCTACACGGAGGGTTTGCACACCTTTTCTTTAATATGTTTGCTTTATGGATGTTTGGTCGTGTACTTGAACAGATATGGGGTTCTCAAAGATTTTTTATCTATTATTTTGTTTGTGGGGCGGGAGCAGCAATTTTACATTTATTTGTAATGCAGATTGAGATTAATTCATTAATCAAAATTATGAACCCCGAATCAATTAACACAGTAATGGCAGAAGGCTCGCAGGTTTTAAAAATGGGCAAAAACTATATTGACCCGCAAATGAGAGATCTGAATCTACTCCTTAACACTCCTACGGTTGGAGCTTCGGGTGCAGTTTACGGACTTTTGCTGGCTTACGGAATGTTATTTCCTAATTCTGTAATATACCTTTATCTTGCGATCCCTATAAAAGCAAAATATTTTGTGATGATATTTGCAGCATTAGAATTATACCTCGGATTTACAAGAACAGGCAGTAATATTGCACATTTTGCTCATCTTGGCGGGATGTTGTTCGGTCTTATTATGATATTAATGTGGAAAAAAAATCAGTTTAACAGGTGGAAATAGGACTTTACTACGGAGTTTTTCAACAAAGAGTTATTTTATTTTGATGCTCCCATGGTATTTATTACGGAAAGATATGCGGCAAATTATGGTAATTGTCTAAAATTCAGTAAACACTGCGTTCTTGTGCAATTTTTAATCCTCTGCCGGTATGGTATCCTTTATCGTATAAAGCAGTAAAAATCGTATTTTCAACTATTTCAGAAGCTCTTGTTACCATTTTTTCCATAGCTTTACTGTCGTTTTCATTTGTAACTTCGAAATCTATGGGAGTGTAATATTTATCATCGGTTGTTGCTTGAATATTATACCCAACTTCAGTTATATTGTTTCGTGTAATAAGCAATCTGCTGTAAGGGTCAGTTGTTGATATTTGCACATCTCCTGTTTGGTCTAATTGCTGCTGAATATCCTCATACTTTTTTCTTCTTTCCTGCTGTTGTTTTATCTCCGCTTCAATTTTTTCTTTATCATCATCTTCCGAAGAAAGTTTATCTGTATATTCAGCAAGTTTTTTGTCTATATAATCAAGATGCCTGTCAATTTTTTTCTGATTATAATTATTTTTTTTAGAATTTTGGGCTCTCATTTTGGTGCTATCACCTGCAATAAGTTTGCCTCCAATCAGATTGAAATGTTTTGAAATTTGTACGGTAGCTCTGAATACTTTTCTGATAGCATCCGGATTATCTCTGCGGAAATTTGAAATAGTGTTATGGTCGGGTGTTAGTTTTTTCAATAACCACATCACTTCAATATTTCGCTTACATTCTTTTTCCAAATCACGTGAAGAACGAGTTTTGTTCAAATATCCATAAATGAAAAGTTTAAGCAAATCTGCTGGATGATAACCCGGTCTTCCGTTTTCAACAAAATCTGTTTTAAACCCGAATTCGCTCAGTGGCAAACTGTCAACAAATGCGTCAATTACTCTTACTTCATTGTCTTTACTTATTACATCATCAAGCGATGTTGTAAAAAGCAACATTTGTTCTCTATTTTCTCCAATAATGTATTTCATGTAGTAAATATACAGTATTACCAATACATTGCCAAATATTTTGACACTTATTTTGCTGATTGTTAATAACTTGAGTGTTTATTAACAATGTGGTGGAGGTTTTTAGACAGTTTGACGTTTTGCGGCTTTGAACAGTTGCGGATTTTCAACGCCAAATGTTTCAAACCAAGGGCAAAGTTATATAAAACTACGGTCAGTGAGCCTGCCAGCACTGAGCCTGCCGAAGTGTCGAACTGCAGTTTTAGCTACTCTTCAGCCCGCAATTGTGCAAAGCCTTGCTGTTAGCGGTATGCGGCTCTTGTTTTTGTTCTGTCAAATTAAATGATAGCTTTGTTTGTTTTATTAAAGGATCAATTCTTCTATTTGCAAGGTCAATGTATTCTTTGCTTATGTCGTAACCAACAAATTTTCTGTCAGATTTTATTGCTGAAACTGCAGTCGTTCCACTTCCAATAAATGGATCAAGTATAATATCTCCTTTAAACGAATATAATTGAATGAGTCTATATGGGAGCTCTTCCGGAAATGGCGCAGGATGTCCAATTCTTCTTGCACTTTCAGCATTCATTGTCCAAATTGACTTTGTCCATTCCATGAATTGTTCTTTCGAGATAGAGTTTTCTTTGTTGCCTTTTTCTCTTTTGTAATCTCCTTTAGAAAAAACTAAAATATATTCGTGAACGTCTCTCAAAATTGGATTTGCTGCACTTTGCCAACTGCCCCATGCAGTTGAAGGACTTGCACTCGCTGCTTTATTCCAGATAATTTCCCCTCGCATATTAAAACCTATATCAAACATCATTTGTGAAATATAGTCAGACAGCGGAATATATGGCTTCCTGCCGAGATTGGCAACATTTATACAAGCACGACCACCATTTACTAGAACTCTGTAAGTTTCTTTAAATGAATTTTCAAGAATTTGTAAATACTCTTTTAATGATAAATCATTGTCATACTCCTTTGATACATTGTAAGGAGGTGAAGTAATCATTAAGTGGACTGAATTGTCTGGCAATTCTTTCATATTTTCGGCAGAACCAAGAATAAATTTATTTTCCAAATCGTCAGGGAAATCATTTTCATTCTTGTCAATTATTTTTTTATCACCAAGCTCTGTGTATAATTTAGAGTTATAAAACTTTGAACTGTCGTGATTAATTCTTCCGTTCGTTCCGAAAGCACTTGTTTCGGTTCCTTTTGGTCTTTTCATTTTAGCTTCGGATTAAGTTTAAAAATTTTTCTGCTTTTCGTATGTCTGTTGTTTCTTGACTTGCAATTCTTATAATTTCTCCAAGTTTTAGTTTTGAAATCATTGAAGAAAAATAATTCATGTCATTTGTTACAAGTTCTTTACAGTTGTTGAAAAGTTGCTCTCTATTCAAAATAGTCTGAAAACCTAAATCATGAGTGTTTTTTATGTAGTCTGAATTAGTCGGATTAGGATTTAACGACCAAAATCCTTGAACAACTCCTGAAATTTTAAGAAAATCCACTTTCTTTATGTAGCTGTCTGTAATAGGGCTATTTCCTAAAATAACAACAGGTATTTTGGTCGAAGCAATTCCTGATACTCTAATGTTTATGGATTTACCAATAGCTTTTAGCATTGAGTCAGAGCGAAGTAAAGCTGGATTTCCTTTGTGTTGTTTGTAATCGCCTACATATTCAATTTTGTTTGGGTGTGAGTATTTGTAATTTGAAACAACGTTCATCTTTATTTCGAATAGAAGCTTGATGTTTTCGGGTGTTTGAACAGTCTGATTTGTTGTACAAAATGCAAGGTCTGCATTTGATTGTCTTGAAAGTCCTAGTTCATTACACACAACACTATTTACAGCGAATAGTCCTAATTCTTTCGCAATGGGTTCAAAAATTGTTTTGCTCCATTTTTCTGTAAACTGTCCTATGAGAGAATTCCTGCTTTGCAATGTTTGACCTTCTGCGTCAGCTCCTTTAGGTACATAAGCAAAATATCCACTTTTTAGATGATAAAATAATTGTTCGGGAGAAGCAAAGTTTTTCAGAGCTTCAGTAAAAAATTGTATTTCAGTTTCGTTATTCCAAAGTTTCATGAAATTTCTTTTTCACAAAGATAGTCATTTAATTTGATTTTATTCGGCTTCTTCGCGTTTTTGCCATTACTGCTAACGTTCGTTTTGCGGCTTTGAACAGTTGCGGATTTTCAACGCCCAATGTTTCAAACCAAGGGCAAAGTTATATAAAACTACGGTCAGTGAGCCTGCCAACACTGAGCCTGCCGAAGTGTCGAACTGCAGTTTTACCTACTCTTCAGCCCGCAATTGTGCAAAGCCTTGCTGTTAGCGTTTCGTTGTATTATTCAACTTTACATATTTTTCTTTCGGTTCAAAAAGTTTTAGCTGCTGCTCCTGTGGTAATTGCTTTAGATAATTTGAAATAAAAAGCTCTTTTCCTTTTTGGTCAGAATCTTTTGATACGTTCCTCATACCATAGGTTAGGTCCCATGATATTATATTTGCAAAAGAAAACAATTCCCTTATGTATTCACTGTCATCATATGTTATTAGCCATTTATGCTTACAATTTTTCATTGTTTCTGCGAACCTTATATGGTCAAAGGATTTGTGTAAATTTCCATTCTTTCCATAAAGAGCAGATTTTGTTGCAGAATAATATGGCGGGTCTAAAAATAAAAAGACATTTTTTCCATCGGTTTTCACTAATTCCTCATAATCAAAATTCGTGATTGTTGAGCTGTTAATGACTTTAGAAAATTGTTTTAATCTCTGAATACTGCTTTCGGTAAAACGACCAGTAAAAGCATGCTCACTAAATCCGCCACTTAAACTCGTGCCTGAAAAAGTAATCCGATTATAAATAAAAAAAGCAGTTGCTCTCTCTAAGTCATTAAAACTTTCTAAATTTTCATTTAAGAAACGATGTAAATCTTTTCCTATTGGGAAACGTTTCCTCCATTCATAAATTTTTTCAATTAAAGAGTTAACGTCTTTTTGAGCCATTTCCCAGAATTTAAACAATTCGAAATAGATGTCATTTACCCAAAATGTTTTTTGAGGAAAACGTTGTTTTGCATAAATAAATATAGAGCCTCCTCCTAAAAATGGTTCCCTGAATTCATCAAATTCCGGTAAAATTTGAGAAATTAAACTTACAGCACGGCTTTTTCCACCTGGATATCTGAGAGGGCTTTTAATCATTTTGAATGTTGAATTTTTATAATAAACTTGTTCTTCTTGGCTTCTGAAATAACAGACTCAATTAAAGATTTTTGTTGGCTCGAAAAATTATTTCTTTCAAAAAAAATATGAATTTCTTTTTTTGTATTTGACGAAGTTATAGCTCCTTTGAGTTTAGTTGAGGTTAATGATAAAACAGCCTCGCTTGCCGTTTTCTTACCGTTTATTGTCACTGATGTAAGATTGCAATACAAAATCATTTTTAGTAAGCCATCTTTTATGTCTCCTTTGCTTGGTAGTAATGAGTTTTTGCTATGTTTACCTTCAATTAAACTTACTTTACGCGAACTAACGAATATTTCATCAACAGTTAAGAAATATTGTCCTCCCAAATAGTTCGTTATAGTTATTTTAGCTTTTGTTAAAGTTGATAAACTTTCTTTGGGTTGTAGGGTTACAAATTCTCTTGCTTGAGCTTTTTCTGCTTTTCCTCTTGAAAACTTCATAAACAAGGATACATCTTTCCCAATTTTTTCTTTGAATTTGTCTATTCCCGTAGCATTATGAAGTTTAACTCCTGTTGAATTTTCAATTTTCGCATATGAGATTTTAACTTTATCAATTACTTTATGCAAGTTTTTATTGAGTTCGTTTAAATTCCAATGCAATGCAGAACTATGATATTGTTGTATTTCCTTTATTTTCGATAAAACATACCGATTATTGAATTGCTGCTTGGCAATTTTATTATTGAATTTTTCTGCTTTGTCATAGTATGCAAAAACAACAAAAACATCAAGTAATGACATTAAAGAAATTGTGTCCCATTGAATAAAGTCTCTGTCACCATCAGCTCCTTCATCTTTAATAATTGGAATTATGGTAATCTTTTTTGCAATATGTAATGTATTGTAAACTCTTTCAAATGGATAAGAGCGTGTTCTTTTTGGTGAAACCCACTTAGAAATAGCTATTCTTTGTCTGTTATCTTTCAATAAGCAAGAAGAAGGAATTTCATTGATATTAAGTTTTTTGAACTCAAATTCTTTCAAGTTTTCTGCTAAAACAATTTTGTATTTTATGCCAGTAATTTGTCCTTTAACTTCCATTTTTCATTTTTTTCTTTTGCAAATATAGTTATTATTTCTGAATATTGTTGTTGATTCGGTCTCTCACAATGAACGCTAACGGTTGCGACTTTGAACAGTTGCGGATTTTCAACGCCAAATGTTTCAAACCAAGGGCAAAGTTATATAAAACTACGGTCAGTGAGCCTGCCAGCACTGAGCCTGCCGAAGTGTCGAACTGCAGTTTTTGCTACTCTTCAGCCCGCAATTGCGCAAAGCCTTGCTGTTACAAGCAGGATTCCTTTAATCGTTCAATTTCTGCTCTTATTTCATTTACAACTTCTTTGTTTTTAATTACCTTTTTATCCCCAGTTCGAGTAGAAAAAATTACAAAAACTTTACCGCCATATTTATTTTCAAAATCTTGAAAACTTGCACTCATTCTTTCAGTTAACTTATAATTTCCAAAGTTTGCATTTGCTGTAATTGGTTTGATTTGAATGCCAAAATATTTATCGCCTACTTTACCGAGATAATCAATATCTCCAGCGTGGTCTAATTCAGGGTCACTTTCTTCAAATTCTATTTCTGGAAATATTTTTGCAAGTCCATCATTGATAACAGATTTTTCAAGTAAAAAGCCATCATAAGTGCGTACAATTGTAACTTCATAAATGTAATCTTTACAATCTTGCAATGTTAAATCTTCAAAAGCTGCCGTCCATTCAGGAATTACTACTTCTGTTATTTTTGCATATAACCTTTCTCCAAGTTCATCTAAAGTTTCTTTGGTTATTTTAACAATGTCTTTTTTCTTAGTATATGCTTTTTCAAAATAATAATTCTCCCATTCATCAAGCGCTTTGGGCTGACATTCTCTTATTAATGCCATAACTGCATCAACTTTATTTGGTCTTGTAAGCTGGTAAGTATTACTTGTGTAGTTTAATACTTTTTCCTTTTTTCCAAAGGGCTTTGCGTATTTCTTTATTTCTTTTTTACTCATCTCTATTATCCCAGTTTTGTTGTAAAATATTTGCTCTTTCTCTTACTCCGTCAGCCCTACTGTTTAAATGATTTATAACTCTTCCTAATTCTTGTTCATTTACTATTATCCAATATCCTTTTCTAAACATCAAACTGCCGATTAAACATCCATGATTAAAAATCATGTTTCGTATTAAACTTCTAACATGTTCATTTGTCGGACCACCACTTTCTAAATTTAAAGCATCTCGTATTTCCGAAGAAGATTTTCTATTATCATAGCCGATTGCATTCTGATTTAAATACTCCAATATTCTTAGCTGTTCTTCATTCATAATGAGGCTTCTTTTGAATAGTTTATAAATCGGTCTTTATTTTTAAAATTCATTGTGGTGTCCACATCTGCAAAACCATTTTTAATTAAGTGTGCATTTAAAAAAGTTTTATTCTTTAAGTACAGATAAACCATTAAATTATTTTTTTCATCGTGTTTGGTTTCATCGTACTTTAAGAAAACTTTTTGACCTTTTGTTTTGAGTTGTAAAAATTCAATAGCCTTACCGTTTGCTTCCTTCTTTTCTTTAACACCAATAAGACGAACAATCAAATCATTGTTTAATTTTACTAGTTCAGGACTAATTATTTCTTTTACAGAAAAATAGTCTTCTCGTTTCGTTGAACCATTTTGGTCTATTTTTGAACCGTATTGTAACTTTTTAGGATCTGTTTTTTTGTCAAACTGATGGAAGTCTTTAAAAATATAGGGTAATTCTTTAATTTCATTTTTGAAATCAACGTTTAGTTTTTCTTGTTTTACAAATTCATAATCTGAATTGAAAATATCACTTTGATTTATTTCTAATTTTCTTTCTATAAAAGGAATAAATTCAGGGTTCATTTCATATCCAACCGAATTTCGGTTTAAACTTCTTGCAGCAAGTGAAGTCGTTCCACTTCCGAGAAATGGGTCAAGAACAGTATCTCCAACGAATGAAAACATTTTAATTAGTCTTTTGGGTAGTTCTTCAGGAAACATAGCTATATGTCCATCTTGCCTTGCTCCGCCAAAATTCCAATGACCATCAAAATATGTTTTCCACTCTTCTTTGGTCATTTTTGATTGTTCTTTTAATTCTTTGCTCGGTTTTACAGGGGTTCCTAATTTTTTAAACAGTAAAATAAACTCATAGTCAATAGATAAAATGCCGTTTCTTGGTGTTGGAAAACTTCCCATTAAAGAAGCTCCGCCAGTTGTATTTGAAGTTGTCTTTTTTTGCCAAATAATAGCACCCATATAATCAAATCCAATAGCTTCACAGAATTTTATTATTTCTGTTCTGATGGGTAAAACTTTATATCTGCCGTAATAAACAGCTCTTGCAAATTGGTCTCCTATATTAACACATAAACGACATCCATTATTCAAAACCCTATAACTTTCTTTCCAAACAAGATTTAAGTTGTTAATATATTCTTCATAGCTGTCATTATAACCGATTTGATTTTCTGTTCCGTAATCTTTTAACTGCCAATATGGTGGAGAAGTAATAACCAAATCAACCGATTTGTCTTTCAATTCAGCCATTTTTCGGCTGTCTCCATTTATAATTTTGTGTTTCGTTTTAAAATTCATTTTCTATCCTTTAATTAAAATACAAAGATAATCATTATATTTCTTGTTATGAAATTTATGTTGTGCAGTTTCCCCAGCTTGCTTGTAACGGTTACGTGTATGGTGTCGTTTGGCGATTCGAAACACGAACCTGTCAAACCGCTACACCGTTTAATAGATGTAACGCACATGATATTAGCACTATCCGCCAAATGCACTATACACGATGTTGGCGTTTCGTGCTTTGTTTCTCAACCTAATCATTGTTTTAAATTTTCAATTATCTCTGTATAGCGTTTAGTAGCGAGTTCGCTTGGCTCTCCTTTTTTACAGAATTTTAGATTTGCTATCTTACGATTAGGATTCTCGACAATTATTTTGCCTTTGTCCATTTTTGATTTTAATGTGTTTAGTGCATCAATAAACCTTTTGTCTTTTTTTGCCCGTTCATAAAACGAAAGAACATAAACATAGAAAAACAAGTTATATCTAAAAAAAGGATACTCGACTTGCATAAATAATTTACCTATCCCATAATGGCAAGGGCCCATTGGTTTGCGTGTTTCCCAATGATTAAGCAAGGATTCTACAGCTTTGTTCAATCGATTGTCGGTATTTAGCCATTTTGTATATCTAAAAGCATCTAAAACTGCTAAAGTTGTCCCCGGATTTGAGAATACTGTTTCTTCGCCTCTGCCAAACTTAAATGTATTACAACGCCAACCACCATCATCATGCTGAATTTCCAAAAGATGGTCGAAAGTTTTTACTAGTCTCTCATCTGATGCATATCCTAAACGACACAAAACTCTTGCAACATTGGCTGTATGACAAGGATAAATAGCCCCTTTAGGCGACACTTGAAATCTACCGTCTGTTCGCCATAGACTTAAAATCAATTCTGTTGCATCTTTTATTATTGGAATGGCAGAGTTGGTTTCCAATTCAATCAGCATTAAAAGACTTTCAAGTGTTGAAAACGGAGCCCCTTTGTATATCCGTTTATCTTCGGTTGTCCATAAATCTGCTCCATTATGGTATCTTTTGTCAATAATAGATTCTATGTCTGTATCATACAATTCTACCAAAGACTGATTGTTTTTTTCTTTATCTATTTTCATTGCAACATTTATTTGAATCGAAGTCCTGTTTTTTTTAGCATGAACGCCAACGGAGGCAAGCAGGTGCAGTAGCGGATTAGAAGCACTTTCCTGTCCGTTTAGTACAAAGTTTCTTAGAAGCACAGACCTTCGAATTACCACTTCACCCGCTATTGCCACATACACGCTGTTAGCAACTGAATATTTAATATTTTTTTGTTATCATATCAATTGTAAAATCCAAAGCCTTTTCTTTTGGCACGGTATAATGAGGTAATGTGCCGTGATCATTTTCTTCAGTTGCACCATATTGATAGAACTTCTTATGAGAAGCACCATAATAAAGTCCTGTATTGGGAAGTTTTTGGGTAATAATATCTCCAAAACAGACAGCTAATCCTCCTG
>SLSH01000223.1 GCA_007130555.1 Bacteroidales bacterium | reverse complement strand
GGATCAAATGTTCCCGTATTTGAATTTGTTATACCATTACCTGACCACTCTCCTCCGTCAGGAGTAGAAGATAAAGTTATTTCAGTTTCATCTTCACAAAATGGACCTGCCGGTGTTACCTCTACATCAGGAATAGGGTAAACTGTGATTGAGATTTCATCTTCACCATAACAATCATCTTCACCGATGGCATACATTATAGTATGGGTTCCTTCTCCGGCTACTGCGGGGTCAAATATTCCGGCATTTTCATCAACAATTCCCAGCCCTGACCATATTCCACCTCCATCAGGGGTAACGGTGAGAGTTACTTCGGGGTCATTTTCACAAAACGGACCAGCAGGGCTAATTTCCACATCAGGATCATCAAATACTTGAACTATTTGTACTGTATCTGACTCGCAATTATCTGAATTTACAACTGTTAGCGTTACCGTATAAGTTCCGAATTCGTCATAAGTGTGTGTTGGGTGTTGTTGTGTAGAAGTATTTCCATCTCCAAAATCCCAATGCCATGAAATAATAGTTCCTTGGTTGGTTGTAGATAAATCTTCAAAGTCAACAGTTAAAGAACATGGTTCTGTAGTCATTTCAAAATCCGCATTAACAATAATCGGGTCAAGAATAACACTTAAAATAACTTCACAACCGTTTTGTGCTGTCATAACACAATAATATTCTTCTCCGACAGTCGGATTTATTACTGTTATATTTTGAGTAACTTCTCCCGACGGAAACCATTCGTAAGTTGTAAATCCGTCGGGAGCTTCCAGATAAATTTCATCATCTCCTTCGCAAAAAGTAATTTCGATTTCCATTGGAGCACAATAAGCCCTTAAATATGCATATCCAAAATGAGCTCCGAGAGCACAATCATAAGTAGAATATTCCAGAATAACTGTTTGTCCTATAAAATCAGATAAATCAACAACATCAAAAGTCCAGTCTCGCCACATAATCTCATCGAAATACCATGTTTCATAAACTTGAAATCCCGGTATTGTACTGTGCGAAACAACATGATAAAGTCCGCATTCAGGGTCAATTAAATTTTCATTTTCATCCAGTACACGAATAATAAATTTTGGCTGATTTTCAGGAGTATGGTCAGGGTCTTCAAAAACAACCGCAAACTGATAAATAAATGCGGCATTTTCTTCTGTTACGGTAAATTCATATCTTAGTCTTTCTGCTTCTGCTCCAACATTGCTATTTCCAAGCATAGCAGCCGTAGTTGCTCCCGGTGGCAACTGTTGCAAATCAGATATAACACCATCAGTACCCTGCTCTGTAATAATTCTGTGTCTATTATTATTTTCCATAAATTCATTATCAACAAATTCTTCTACGGGACAACAGTTAGTAAAAGAACCTGTAAATCCTCTCCAGTGTGTCCAGTTCTCAAAAGAAAAATCGGCATTGGCACAAGCTGACTGGGCAAATAAGTTTGAATTTATAAAAAAGAAAAAAATAACAAGACCGAATAAATTAAATACATTTTTTGATATCATAAGTTAAAATTTATCATTTACAATATATAATAGTAATTAATGAATTACGTAATATATAAAAATTGGTTGCTTATATCTCTATATGTTTAAAAAGTGAATTAATATTATTGATTCTATTGATTATCAGCATTTACAAAATAATAAAATATGTAAAATAAACTATTACATATTGCAAATATATAAAAAACAATAATTCTGTGCAAAAGAAATGAATAAAATAAAATAAATTATATCAGAATCAATTAAATCTTATTGCTTCCGAAGGATTTATTCTGGATATAATAAATGATGGTAATATCATCATTATAACTGTTATCAGCAATGTTCCAAGATTAAGAATTACAATATGCATAATATTAAGATTTATCGGTACGGTTGATACATAATAAGAGGATGGGTCGAGTTGTATTAATCCCGTATAATTCTGTATTAAACATAAAGAAATTCCTATTATATTACCGATTAAAAGTCCTTTTATTATTAAAAAAGCAGCATGATAAATAAAAACTTTGCCAATACTAAAGTTTGTTGCTCCGAGACTTTTCATTATTCCAATCATATTTACTCTTTCCAAAATAATTACAAGCAATCCCGATACCATATTAAACCCTGCTACTGTGAGCATTAGCCCTAAAATTACCCATACATTCATGTCTAAGAGAGCAAGCCAATCAAATATATTTGAATAATCATGTGTAATATTTTTAACTCTAAGTAAACTTCCGTCTTTAGTAAACTGATTGCCGACTATACGAGTTATTTGCATATCATAATCATATAGTTTTTTGTAATCGTCAACATAAATTTCAAAACCAGAAATCTGGTCTTCTTCCCAGTTATTTAATCTTCTAAGATGTTTTATGTCAACAAAAACAAATAATTTGTCAAGTTCTTCGAGTTGTGTATTATAAATTCCGGCAATTTTAAATCTCCGCATTCTTGGAGGGTCTTGAATAAAATAAGCATCCAATCTGTCTCCTACATCAAGGTTTAATGAATTGGCTATATATTCCGAAATAACAATTAAATTGCTTACGGTTGTATCGGATATATCAATTATTTTTCCGGCTACCAAGTGTTGGTCAAAAAAATCCCATGAATAATCTTCGCCAATTCCTTTAAAAACAGAGCCGTGTAAATATTCATCGGTTTTAATTATTCCGCCTTTGGTAATAAATTTATTGATATTTACAACTCCGGGGATGTTTTTAATGTCATTAATCCATTCCTGATTTTTACTTATCGGTGAAGTTTCGTGAGAAGAATTGCTGTCATAATTAACTATTTGAATATGAGAACCAAAGCCAATTATCTTTTGAGTAATTTCATTTTGAAAACCTGTTACAATTGCAACGGACAAAATCATTACGGCAAGACCGATTGAAATTCCCCAAATTGCTACAGAAATAATAGGTCTGCTGAAATTATTTCCGGTTTTGTCTTTCGACAAAAGCCTCCTCGCTATGAAATATTCTAATTGCATTTTTTTGTAAAAATATATCTTAAAATATTAAAATACAAATTTTTTTAGTACATGACAAAATTTTTGTTTTAATCCTCTATCAACCGAAAAAGTTTTCTGCTAACTTCCATAAAAATACAATTAATAATTGTTATAATACTTTGTGTACTTTGCGTCTTAGTGGGAAAAAAAATCAAAAAACTCCCACAAAGACACTAAGAACACTAAGATAAATATGATGACTGAAAATGAATCAGATAAAAGAAGAGTCTTTAAAAAAAAGGAATAAATAAAAAAATAACCGGAGAATTGTTATAATACTTTGTGTACTTTGCGTCTTAGTGGGAAAAAAATCAAAAAACTCCCACAAAGACACTAAGAACACTAAGATAAATATAATGACTTAAAATGAATCAGACAAAAGAGGAGTCTTTAAAAAAAAGGAATAAATAAAAAAATAACCGGAGAATTGTTATAATACTTTGTGTACTTTGCGTCTTAGTGGGAAAAAAAATCAAAAAACTCCCACAAAGACACTAAGAACACTAAGATAAATAT
>SLSH01000114.1 GCA_007130555.1 Bacteroidales bacterium | reverse complement strand
GTTTCAACCGTTCTTGCAGGTTCGGTGCTCGGAGACCACTGCTCTCCAATATCAGACACCACAATTCTGAGTTCACTGGCTTCGTCATGTAATCATATTCAACATGTCAGAACACAGCTACCGTATGCCGCGACTGTCGGAATCGTTGCTATTCTTGCAGGAACACTCCCTGCCTCGATAGGTGTCAGCTTTTGGATAAGTTTTCCGATTGCTATCGCATTATTATGGCTGATATTGTTTGTTGCAGGAAAAAAAATACCGGTTACAAAAATAACTGATTAAATCTTATATGTTAATTAAACTTTTAATACCCGCAATAGTAATTATAGGACTAGTAGTTCTGGGATTTGGAATAGGAATTTTTTTCAGCAAAAAAAAGAAATTTCCCGAATCATCAATCAGTAAAAATCCCGAACTGAAAAAATTAAATCTGAAATGTGCGAAACACGATGAATATAAAGCTTCCGGATTAAGTTCATGCTGCGGAGGAAAATTAGAACAAGAAATGGCAAAAATGAAGAAAAAAGAAGATAAATCTTTAAAATCAAAAAAAAACAGGCATGAATAACAAAACTATTAGGACAAAATTTGTTGATAATCAAGCTTTAACTGATTTAATGATAGAACTCTGTCATTTACCTTTTTAAACTTATAAATTTTAAACATAAAACTATAATTAAAAATGAAACATAAAAAAATAGTAGATTTATTTCCGGGAAAAAATGTTGTTCGGAACGAAGGGAAAAAATATTCCGATATGCTTAATGATTTAATCAAACCTTTTGAGAATGATTTTCCTGATGGAATGGATATTGATGATGTAATTGGTTTTGGATGTACTGTGTGGAATTTAGCATGTATGAGCCAATCTTTGCCGGAAAAAGATTATAATAAAATGTTATCTTCTAATCCTTTCCCTGAACAAATGGGCAATATTTTAAAAAAAATGATAGAACTAAAAAATAAAAAGTTTGCTAACTATGACAGATATATTGATGATTATGTATTAGAAGAAAAAAACGGAGAATTAGTTTTAACCGTTTTAACAACGGAAAAGGAAGCTTTTATGAATAAAATCATGAGTGAAGTTCCTGATTTTCAGCCGGAAAAAGCCGACTTTGAGGAAGCATATATTAATCGTACTGCAATTGTAGTAAAACCGTTGCAAGCATTTTTTGATTGGTTAAATGAATTGTGCCCGGAGGATGCTATAAATGAAGTGTCTGAAGTTAATGTTTATCTTATTGATGATAATATTGAATATATTGAAAAATGGTTGAAAATTAATTTTGACGGAATTTTTAAAATGGAATTAGAGGGTTGGCATACAGATAAAAAAAAATGGCCTAAAAAACGTTCTTATAAAATGTTCAGGCAATGGTTTAGCGTTGATATTTCAACAATGGTTTATGACATGGAAAAAAATCCGGTTTATAAGGAATTATTATAATTAGTGGAACTAAAATATTATCGGATAAAATTAATTACGATATAGTCGCCATTGTGTGACTATACAAAGTTACCAGCAATATTAAGACGACAGAGAAATGAAGAAACTTTGGGATAAAATAACAGAAAGTGACGTAAAAAAAGCAATAGAACTTTTTGACAGGACAAATGAAAATTATCCTGAACCACGCAACACATTTCTAATTTTTAACAACAAAAGATACCCTGCAAAACACATTCGGGGACTTGCTTACTTCATTGCCAACAAAAAAGAAATTTCAAAAAGTGAATATAGTGGCGGACAAGAGACAGCGACTTTTTTTAAAAAATTAGGATTTACAGTTCAATACAAAAAAGACACACTTAAACCGATAGAGAAAAGTAAAACAACTCCAAAACAAATTGAACAAACCGAAACTCGAAAATCAACTACCAAAAAATTAAATGTTGTTACTCAAAAAAATGCAATCCAAAGGTTGTTACAAAAACATTTCGGACACATTGAAACCGAGAAAAAATTTGACTGGTTAAAAACTCCAAACCAACAAAATTTACCCAAAGAGTATTTTCAAATCGTAAAAGCATTATCAGAATACCGAAATCAAAACTGTTTTCAAAAATCAAACTACCAACTTCTTTGCGACATTGTTTTAGAAGACCATAAATTGATTATTGAGTATGATGAAAATCAACATTTCAGCAAAGCAAGGGAAATCACTTTACTAAATTACCCTTCAACAATTAAGCTAAATTTCTCAAAAGAAACGTGGATAAATGCCTGCAAGAAAATTAATGCAAAAGATAACAGCCCAATAGACAGAGATGAAAAAAGAGCCTTTTACGACACCGTAAGAGATATAGAAGCATATAGACACGGTTACAAACTTGTGCGAATCAAACACGGTGATATAGATTGGGAAGCTGACGGAGCCGAAAAATATTTAAAGCAATTTGTTTCCATTGCAGACAAGCAAAATGAAAATCCCACAAAGCACAAAATTGCACGACTTGTAGTTACAGGAAAGCAGTATGACAAATACGGCAATCCAAACTTTTCTAAACTTGAAAAATTGATTGAAAAGTTTCTTGCAACAGAATATCATAAAAGAACTTATGAGTTTATTTTAACTCCTGGTGGCTTCTTGACTTTTGACTTTCCAGAAAGTCTCCAATATGACCTTGACATTGTAAAGGCAGAAAGGCAAAGCGTTTCAATGCTAAAAAAGGAAGCAAATTCTGTTATAGTTTCATTTTTCAAGAATTTAAACCCTGCAACTTTCAAAAAACTTAAAGAAACTGCTGACTATTTTACCATAGGCATTGACGGCTTCAACCCTCCCAACTATCAACTTATTGAACTTGTTGGTATTTTCGATTTACATAAGGAGAAAGTCGTTAATTGGACAGGGAAGTTTTACCCAACTGAAGGACAGAAAAGGCACTTAATAAAAATAAATGACCTTGACACACATTTCGTTGAGTTGAATAATCAAAAGGTTGTTATTCTTGGTTGTCATGACTTAAATGTATTCAGTCCTCGGGGACAAGCAACTGCAAACCCAGACGGATGGAAAAAACAATTGGCTGACAGTTTTAAAGCTCAATGCAAGAAGTTCAAACCTGAAATTATTTTGCAACATCCACATACGACAGACACACCGAATATTTGGAACTTAGCTTGGCGGACAGTTGAAAAGGAACTGCCCTATGTGAAACATTTTGCAAGTGGGATTAAGTATTACAACAGAAATGGTGTTCGTGGCGACATTGACAAAGTTTTAGAGAAAACAAAAAAGGGTGACGTAACTGACTTTTATTATGTCTGAAACAAGAAATACGGCTGGTGACAGGCGTTTGGCTCAATGGCGGGCGACTTGGTTAATTGAACATTCTACCTCGCATCAACTTTTGTGGTGTATTGACAGTTTTGTGCTCCGAAATCCGCCACTGCGCCAAGCGCCAAACCGTAGTGCATTTATTATTACAAATATTTTGGTGTCCCGTACCTGCTCTTAACAAATCTCAATAGAAAGATTATTTTCTTACTGCCAAATCAAACCACAGGTGCGTAGCACCAAAATAT
>SLSH01000194.1 GCA_007130555.1 Bacteroidales bacterium | reverse complement strand
CATGATTTTTATAGTTGTATAAACCGTATGGTAATGAAAATAATAATGCTATCCCCGCAAAAAGAAATGAAAACAAAAATGTTTTTCGGGTAAATTTATAATAATGAAAAAATATTACCGGAATAAAAATACTGAAAAGTAAAATATGTGATTTGGTTAAATAACTTAAAGAAAAAAATATGGCTGAATATATTACATAAATAATCTTACCTGTATCCAAAGATTTAAGTAAATGATAAAAAGTAAAAATAAATAATGTTTGAAATAACAATTCCTGAGAAAATGTATTGGTAAACCACATCATTAACGGGAATACCGCATAGATTAAAGAACTTAATAATGACACCTTAAAGTTTTTAAATATTAATTCTGCTATTTTAAAAATATAGACTCCGCTTAATGCCGAAATTAAAAGTTGAAATAATATAAGTGCCGTATCCCAATTATTTGTAAATATAATTTTAAATATCCCGCAAACAACAGAGAACAAAGGAGAAATAATAAATTTTTCCAGTTCAAAATTAAAATCCCCTGCAACAACTTTATCCCCTAACGCTACTAACCCTGTAGAGTCACTTTGCAAAGAATAATTATTATAAAAACCTATAATAAGAATAAATACACATCTTGTAACAAGATGTGTTAAAAATAAAAGCAGATAAATATTTTTTATTGATTTAAAACTCATTAACTTCTTGTAAAAATATTACTAATTATCGTAACTGCTCTGTTTATTAACGGGATTTTTTCTATTAAAATATATAGTATTGATGCACTATAAACTATATATACAGGCTCTATTGTTATTGTTCTAAATCTGTTTTGAACAAACCAAACTGTTGAAAATAAAAACATTGTAATAAACAAATAAAAAACAGGACCAGTTTGTCTGAAATTCTTTTTTAACTGCTTAACAATGGAAATATATGCACATATATATATCGGCAAACTTAATATGAAAGAAAAGAACCAATTCCAAAAAGTATAATGCTTATAAAATACACCCGGCATTACATAGAAAAAAGCATTATATAATTTTAATTTTATAGTTTTTATAGGATTCTGTTTTATCCATTCTATTCCTTCTTGAAAAAATATTTTTTGCTTTTCCTTTTGAGACAAATTTAATATACTATCCATACGCGACAGCGACTCGTCAAAATATCCATCTGAAACATCCATGCGTTTTAATTTGCTAAACTCCCAAGATTCTTTATCGGGAACATCTATAACTGTTTTATATCCTATTGTAGTATTACCCAGGTAAAACTGAAAACCTGCCCCATTTGATGATATGACATAAACCTCATGATTTTTATAGTTGTATAAACCGTATGGTAATGAAAATAATAATGCTATACCCGCAAAAACAAATGAAAACAAAAATGTTTTTCGAGTAAATTTATAATAATGAAAAAATATCAAAGGAATAAAAATACTGAAAAGTAAAATATGTGATTTAGTTAAATAGCTCAAAGAAAAAAATATGGCTGAATATATTACATAAATAATTTTACCTGTATCCAAAGATTTAAGTAAATGATAAAACGAAAAAATAAATAAAGTTTGAAATAACAATTCCTGAGAAAAGGTATTGGTGTACCAGATTGTCATAGGGGATACAGCATAAATCAAGGAACTTAATAATGATATTTTAATGTTTTTAAATATCAATTCAGCTATTTTAAAAATATAAACCCCGCTTAATGCAGAAATTAAAAACTGAAATATTATCAGTGCCGTATCCCAACTATTTGTAAATATAATCTTAAATAATCCGCAAACAACAGGAAATAAAGGGGAAACAATAAATCTGTCCAGTTCAAAATTAAAATCCCCCTCAACAATTTTATTCCCTAACGCTACTAACCAAGCAGAGTCACTTTGTAAAGAATAATTATTATAAAAACCTATAATAAAAATAAATACAAGTCTTGTAACAAGATGTGTTAAAAATAATAATAAATAAGTTTTATTTTTATTCATTTATAACAATTAAAAATCTTAAATATTTTTTTAACCCCCCCTTTCAATCTCATTCAATCTTCCTCAATCTCATTCAATCTTATTCAATCTTCCTCAATCTTATTCAATCCCACTCAATCTTCCTCAATCTCATTCAATCTTATTCAATCTCATTCAATCTCACTCAATCTTATTCAATCTTCCTCAATCTTAATTCCTTCTCAGACACGCATACAACAGACAATCCAATTTTATTTAAAGTAATGATATCAACAAATTTAAGTACAGGTGTAAAAAAATTAAACAGTTTCATCTTTTTTTCGGGAATTACTTTTTTTCTTAATAATTTTCCGTAAAAAACCCACCCTAATATTCCGATTACATTAAAATGAAAGAGTTTTTTAATCTTTAAATCATTTTTGCTCACAATATTTTTCAAACTCTTTTTAGAATACCTCCTGTAATGATTCAACCCTATATCAAAACTACTGTAAAGAAACTGATATGCAGGCACTAAAAGAATCAGATTACCTCCGCTTTTCAATAACTTCTTACAATTTGCAACAGCCAAATTATCATCTTCAATATGCTCAATAATATTAAGTGCTATTATACTGTCAAAAGAATTTAATAATGATAAATACTCTTTGTCAAAATCCGGATGTACCAAATCTATATTAAGAACAGTTTTATTAAATTTTTCTTTTAATATTTTACAATAATTATCATCAATATCACTTAATACAATTTCTTTATTATCACGGATAAAATACTTAGAAATATTACCAATTCCGCTACCTATCTCTAATATACGACCTTTGGAATAGACAGTAATTGTTTTATACATCCATTCATTAAATAAATCTGCTTTTTCTATTACATTAAGCGTTATATGACCTTTATCGTCACTATTCTTACTATTTGATGTCATTTAGTTTATTCTTAACATCCCGTATTTAAAAATACAATATATAGCACGAAAACCGTCTTTCCATCCGATTTTTTTGCCTTCTTTATATGTCCTTCCGTAATAAGAAATTCCAACTTCATAAATCCTAATATCAGGGATTCTGGAAATTTTTGCAGTTACTTCCGGCTCAAAGCCAAAACGCTTCTCTTTTAATTGTATTTTCTGAATTATTTCTGTCCTGAAAACTTTATAACAAGTTTCTATATCTGTTAAATTCAAATTACTGAAAATATTAGAAATAAGAGTTAAAAATTTATTCCCTACCGAATGCCAATAAAATAAAGCTCTGTGAATATTTTTCCCTTTAAACCTTGAACCGTAAACAACATCTGCATAACCATCAATAATAGGTTTTAATAAAATATTATATTCTTCAGGGTCATATTCCAGGTCTGCATCCTGTATTATTAAATATTCCCCCGTTGCTTTCGAAATTCCTGTATGCAGAGATGCTCCCTTGCCTTTATTTATTTCGTGCTTAAAGTATCTGATGTTCAAATCCTGATTCCCCTGTATATATTCTTTAATTCTTCCTTCTGTATTGTCTTTTGAACAATCGTTTATTATTATTATTTCCTTTTCAATATCATTTATAAGACGAACTTT
>SLSH01000009.1 GCA_007130555.1 Bacteroidales bacterium | reverse complement strand
CCCCAAAACCCCAAAACCCCATTTCATTAATACATATGAAATTAAATTGATTGATTATTAATTAATTTAAAATTTATAGAGATTATGAAACTAAAACATTTATTATTTATAATGACATTTGTAATAGCATTTGTTTCTGTTACACCTGCACAAGAAACAGAGAAAGAACAGAAATTCGGAATTAATTTCGGTGGTTTTGTTAAAAACGATATTTTTTATGATACAAGACAAACCGTTTCGGCACGTGAAGGACATTTTAATCTTTTTCCGTCAGGAATTGATAGAGATGAAACCGGAAAAGACGTCAATGCTACACCGAATTTTAATATGCTTGCAATTCAAACACGTTTGACAGGAAGAATTACGGGTCCGGATGCTTTCGGGGCAAAAACTTCGGGAGTAATAGAAGGAGCTTTCTTCGGGCATACTAATGCTGATATTAACGGATTTAGATTAAGACATGCATTTGTTAAATTTAACTGGGAAAATGCAGAATTGATATCAGGTCAATACTGGCATCCTTTATTTATTGTGCAGGCATTTCCCGAAGTAATTTCCTTTAATACAGGAGTTCCGTTTCAACCTTTTTCCAGAAATCCGCAATTAAGATATTCGTATAAGATAAATAATTTGAATTTAATTGCCACGGCATATACTTTGAGAGACTTTTCGGCAACAGGACCGGCAGGAGTAAAAACGACTATTCAAAGAAATGCAGGAATGCCGAATTTTAATTTTACATTAACTTATTCTCCAAAAGAAAGTAAAAGCATTTTTGGAGCAGGAGTAGATTATAAAACTTTATCTCCGCGAATGTTTAGTGAAGTTGTTGTTAGCTCTGCTACAACAGCTATTGATACAAGTACATGGAATGTGATTTCAATTCCCGCTAAAGTTGAAAAATTTAAGGTTGATGAAAAGTTATCAAGTATTTCTGCTACTGCTTTTGCTAAGATTGTTGCTGATAATATTACATTGAAATTACAGGGTGTATATGCACAAAATGCTCACGATATTATGGGTATTGGCGGATATGCTGTATTACTGGATTCGTATGATTTTTTTACAGGCGAACAGGAATATACAAATTTAAATACAGGTAGTGTTTGGACAGAATTATATTATACTGCCGATAAATTTGTTGCAGGTGTTTTTGCAGGTTATACTCTTAATTTAGGTTCAGATGATAAAATGGAGAACATTAAATTCGGTAGAGGTACTAATATAGAATATATTTACAGAATTGCACCAAGAATTGCATTTACTCAGGGAAAAGCAACTATAGGATTTGAACTGGAATATACTACTGCTGCTTATGCTGATGATGTTATTGATGAAATGGGTAAATTCTCAAGCTCAGAGGAAATTACAAATATCAGAGCTTTATTATCATTTATTTATAGTTTTTGATTTATTTCCCGATATTCTCTAGCCATTTATACCACTCTTTCATTCCTTCTCCTGTTTTTGCGGATACTTCAAAAAACTGTAATCCGGGATTAATTTTTAGAGCATACTCTTTGGCTTGAGAAACATTAAAATCAACATGTTCCAAAAGGTCGGTTTTATTTATAATACAAATATCAGATGTATGAAACATGCCGGGATATTTAAGTGGTTTATCATCTCCTTCGGTTACACTAATTACAACTACTCTGAAAGTTTCTCCGAGATCAAACATTGAAGGACAGACAAGATTTCCGACATTTTCGATAATCAATATAGAGTTCTCTGATACATTAAGTTGCTTAACTGCTTTACTTATCATATCTGCATCAAGATGACAACCGCTACCTGTATTTATCTGTATAACAGGAGCTCCTGTCGCTTTTATCCTGTATGCATCATTCATGGTCTGCTGGTCTCCCTCAATAACATAAAACGAAGCGTTATCTTTAAAATCAGTAATTGTCTTTTCTAATAAAGTCGTTTTTCCCGAGCCGGGCGAACTTACCATATTTAAAGCAATTATTTTTTTTGCTTCAAAATATCCCCTGTTCCTTTCGGCAATCATATTGTTTTGTATAAGAACATCCTGTTCTAATTGAATTGTCTTGCTATGCTCATGTTCATGAGAATGATAATGAGTATGGTCGTGCTCATGTTCAGAACTATGTTTATGAGAATGTTCGTGGTCGTGGTCATGAGGATGATTATGTTCATGAGAATGAGTGTGGGGATGAGAATGATTGTGATTCTCATTACTTAAATTACCTTGAAAATGCTCGTGTTCATGAGAATGTTCATGCTCATGTGGATGATTATTTTCCTGTCTGGGAATAGTGAATTTTGTTTTATTGTCAGGATGGTCGCAACCGCAAGTATTACACATATTATTTATATTTTATTTTTTTACAAATTTACATAAAATATTTTAAAAATTATACGCAAACAAATGAAAAAAAATGAAGTTTAAATTTATAGTAGTATTTAGTTATTAATCTGTAAACTTTTTTTAGGACGAGTCATGCCTTTGTGGGAGTTCCTTTGATTTTTTTTTCCCACTAAGACGCAAAGTACACAAAGTATTATAACAATTCTCCCATTATTTTTCTATGTATTCCTTTTTTTTAAAGACTCCTCTTTTATCTGATTCATTTTCAGTCATCATATTTATCTTAGTGTTCTTAGTGTCTTTGTGGGAGTTCCTTTGATTTTTTTTCCCCACTAAGGCACAAAGTACACAAAGTATTATAACAATTCAACAGTTATTTTTTATTTATTCCTTTTTTTTAAAGACTCTTCTTTTATCTGATTCATTTTCAGTCATCATATTTATCTTAGTGTTCTTAGTGTCTTTGTGGGAGTTTTTTTGATTTTTTTTTCCCACTAAGACGCAAAGTACACAAAGTATTATAACAATTCTCCCATTATTTTTCTATGTATTCCTTCTTTAATAAGATTAACATTAAAGTTAACAAGTATCGCTAATTTTTTTCCGCTCAATTTCAGATAAGTGAGTACCGTTTTATGGTGAACTTTTTCAATATGATTAACGGATTTTATTTCAACCACTAATTTGTCTTCCATAATTATATCAGCCCTAAAACCAACATCCAAAACCACTTCTTCATATTTTGCTACAATTCCCGGTTGTCTGGTGTAGGCAATTCCTCTCTTATCTAATTCATAAGCAAAGGCAGCTTCATAAACACTTTCGAGCAAACCCGGTCCAAGAGTACTATGTATTTTGTAACATATATCTACTGCTATCGTGGCTAATTCATTCTCAGTCTTCATAATTATCTTTGTGTTCTTATATCTTCTGTTCATTGTGTCTTTGTGGGATATTTTTAATCTATTTTTATTGACTTTATTTTAAACTCTTTCCCTTGTTCAATATTTATATCAAAACTATTGCATTTAGGACAGGGAGTATAATAATCACATTCTTCAAATTCATGTTTGCATGAATTACAAACGGCTTTTACGGGGATTTTGTTTATAATTAGTTTTACATTTTTTAAAATTTCACTTTTGGGAGCATTTTCAAAGGCAAAAATCAGGGCATCATACTCCACACCGCTTAATTCTCCAACATCCATTTCAATTTCATGAACAATTTT
>SLSH01000017.1 GCA_007130555.1 Bacteroidales bacterium | reverse complement strand
ATTCATGGAACTGGTCGTTTCCCGGAGGCACGCCAAATTCGTCAACCGCACAAAATCCAACAGTTACATACAATACAGCCGGAACCTACAATGTCTCCTTAACTATTTCGGACGGAACTACACCTATAACAGAAACAAAAACAAATTATATTACTGTTGCTGAAGCAGCCTCTTGTATATTCCTACACTATCCTTTGCAAGGAACTGAAAGAATTTATTTATCAGAAAACGGTGGTTATTTATCAGGCAATAACGGTTATGGAGACCTTGCCAAAGCAGATTATTTTCAATATGGAGGTAGCGGAACAATTGAAAATATGCGCATTCATATCGGAGCTGTTGACGGCACAAACGGAAATGTTGAATTTGCAATCTGGGAAAATAACGGAGGAACTCCGGGCAGTAAAATAGCGGGTAAAACAATTACAATGGCAGAACTATCATCCGCTTTTAATGAAGAAGGAGACCCGTTTTTAGTCGAATTTGACAACCCTGTAATAATTGAAGGTAACTTCTTTGCAGGATTTTTTGTGTCAACGGGAGATGCTTTTGCCGTTACTACAACAACAAATGGAGATGGACCCAATACCGCATGGGAAATGTGGAGCGACTCTAAATGGTATCCTTATGACTCATCTGATTCATGGGGTTTTGATTTAACTCATGCAATTTTCCCCGAAATATGTCCGATAGTTGACGTTGATTTATATTCGAAAAATAAAATAATGATTTTCCCAAATCCCGCCTCAGATAATATTACTATAATAAATGCCGAAAATTCAAAAATTCAAATAATTAATATTCTTGGAAAAGTTATATATAATTTGGAAAATGCCGAATTATACCAAAACATTAATATTAGTCGTTTATCAAATGGTATATATTTTGTTAAAATAAATTCCGAGGTATATAAAATTAATATAAATAGATAGAGTTGTTTATGAAAAAAATTAAAATCCTTTGGATAGACGATGAAATTGATTTACTTAAACCTCATATAATTTTTTTAGAACAAAAAGGATATAATGTTGATACCGCAACAAACGGCATTGATGCAATAAATCTTGTTAAAGAAAATACATATAACATTATTTTTCTTGATGAAAATATGCCGGGATTAAGTGGTTTGGAAACATTAACAGAAATTAAAAACATTGCTCCAAACATCCCCGTTATTATGATCACAAAAAGCGAGGAAGAAAATATAATGGACCAAGCAATCGGAGCAAAAATTAATGATTATCTGATAAAACCCGTAAATCCAAAT
Source organism: Bacteroidales bacterium (assembly GCA_007130555.1). GTDB lineage: Bacteria > Bacteroidota > Bacteroidia > Bacteroidales > ML635J-15 > SLSH01. Next base: position 2,300 of record SLSH01000017.1, on the reverse strand, counting down.
CAAATACTGTTATCAATAAAGAAAAATATTGACCACAAAAGATTGATTACCCAAAAAACCACAATGGCTTACCAAGCCGAGTTTTCTAAAATAGGGATGGAAATTAACAGCTGTAACACTTATCAGGAGTGGTGCGAAATATACAAAAAACTTGTTTTCTGGGAAATGGAACTCGCCGCATCAGAAGATAATACTATGGACGAAGTCTTGAAAATGCAGCAAATTGATGCAAACAGTGCTTTTGCAAAATTTATTAAGAAAAATTACAAATCATGGTTTGATAAAAATAATACTGAAAAACCTCTGTTATCTCCAAATTTAATGCAGGAAAAAATATTCCCGTTAATTAAAAACGGTAAAAAAGTGTTTTTTCTGTTGATTGATAACTTAAGATACGACCAATGGCAAACAATACGCCCGGCATTAAGTGATTTTTATAACGTCGAAAAAGAAGAACTCTATTTTTCAATACTCCCAACAGCAACTCAATATTCAAGAAATTCAATTTTTTCGGGACTAATGCCCTACGAAATTGACAGACTTTATCCCGAATTATGGAAAAATGACGATGAACCCGGAGGGAAAAACCTTTATGAAGAAAAAATGCTCGAAACCCTTATGCACCGGCATAATATTACAAAAGGTTTGCATTTCGAAAAAGTTACAGACATAAATTACTGTAAAAAAATTACAGATAATTTAAATAAATATCTTAATAATTACCTGAACGTAGCGATTATAAATTTTGTAGATAATTTATCTCATGCCAAAACAGAACAAAAAATGATAAAAGACCTTGCAAATACCGAAAATGCTTATAGGTCTATTACAAAATCATGGCTTTTACACTCTCCTCTGTTTGAGATGCTTAAAAAACTTGCCGAACATGATATACATCTCGTTATAAGCACCGACCATGGTTCAATCAGAGTAAATAACGCGATTAGAGTTATCGGAGATAAAAATACTACAACCAACTTAAGATATAAACAAGGCAGAAAATTAAATTATAATCCTAAAGAAGTATTTGAAATTACAAATCCTGCCGAAATATATCTCCCAAAAAACAATATCAGTTCAGCATATATATTTTCGACAAAAGATGACTTTTTTGCATATCCGAATAATTACAATCATTATGTAAATTATTATAAAGACACATTTCAGCACGGAGGAATTTCTTTACAGGAAATGATTATCCCTGCAATAACACTTACACCAAAATAAAATAATGGACGAGATTGTAATTAAAAGTATAAAAAATATCGGTTTGGCAGGATCCCGAATAGTTGATTTAATCCGAAACAATAATAAAGTATTTTGTATATACGGGGAAATGGGAACCGGCAAAACCACCCTGATAAAAAAAACATGCGAATTATTAAATGTAAAAGAAAATGTTACCAGCCCTACATTTACTATAATTAATGAATATCTTTCCGCAGAATACGGTAAAATTTATCATTTTGATTTTTACAGAATTAATAATATCAAGGAAATTTATGATATCGGTGTTGAAGAATATTTTGATGATGACTGCATTATTTTTATCGAATGGCCCGGTATTGTAAAGTCAATATTGCCCCCAAAACATATTCAAATAAATATTAAAGAAAATAAAGAAAAACACAGAATTATAAGTACAACGGAAATTAAATAAAGTTTTTTTTCCCTTTTTTAAAAATATCTTCTAATTTTTGATTTTTCAGATATATTGTTTCTATACCTGTTTTTTTTGCAGCATCAATATAAATTTTGTTGTCATCAATAAATAAAGTTTCATCTGCTTGAAGTTGCGAAGTGTTTAAAACATGATGAAAAATCGCTAAGTCAGGCTTTTTAAGTCGGATTTCATGTGAAAAATATGCTTTTTCAACCAGTTCTTCCAATCCGTTAATCTGATATTTTTCTCTTAAAAGATTAGTGTAAAAATTATAATGTATCAAATTGGTATTACTTAAAATAAAAGTCCTGTATTTTTGTTTTAACTGTCGTAAAATTTCAATTCTTTCGTAAGTAAAATCAACAATTAAAGCATTCCAGCAAGTTTCTATGGTTTTATCCGATAATGATATTTTTGTAAATGTACGTAATTCATCATAAAATTCTCCGGGCGTAATTGCGCCTGTTTCAAGTCTGTCAAAAATTTCCGACTGAGCAGTTAAAGTATATAATTTTTCAAAATTTTTAACCCCATGCTTTTCAAAAGCACGTTTACTTAAATTTGCATCAATGTCCAGAATTACATTGCCCAAATCAAAAATTATATTTTTAATATTTATATTTATCATAAAATTTTT
>SLSH01000371.1 GCA_007130555.1 Bacteroidales bacterium | reverse complement strand
TCTGTTTTTCCAGTCCCTTTCTTTGCCCGAATGAGCCATATTATAAACCCATAAGTGAAATCTGAAAAATGATAATATTTTTTTGTTCGGCTTTTGTCGGACTGTACGCAATAAATCTCTGTTATCTATATCTTTGTTATCATAATCCAAATCAACTTTTCTTAACAAATACTCTTCTTCGGGAACATGTTTGGCGGGATGACAAGAACTCAAAAACAATAGCAATAACAGTATAAATGATGAAAAGACTATTGTTTTTTTATTTAACATAAAAACTGTTATTTCTGATTATTAAAAACATTTTAAAAATACAAAAAAAAAATTAGTACATGGCAAAACTTTATGTGATTATTTTTCTGAACAAAATAACTGTCTTTATATGAGCATTTTGCAATAATCCTGCCACAAAAACACTAAAGCACGGAATGTTCTGTGTAATTCCGTGCTTTAGTGTTTCCGTGGCGAAAATCAGTAGTCATAAATCTTTTGAAAAAGTTTTGTCATGTACTTTAAAAAAAAAACATAAATTCTAATGCAATTATAAATATTTAACCAAAATTTAAAAAATATGTAACAATTTGTTTGACAGATAAATTTCAATTGTTATTTTTGCACTTTAAAATTTTTGGTCCCATAGCTCAGCTGGTTAGAGCACCTGACTCATAATCAGGGGGTCCTTGGTTCGAGCCCGAGTGGGACCACTGGAAAAATTAAGGACTTGCATAATATAATTATGTGAGTCTTTTTTTTTAACAAAACCGATACATTTATATCAATATAGCAAAAATGAGAGTAGCTTTGAATAGAGATATCATAAATATAAAATTGTCTTGGAACCAGAGGAAAGTAGATAATTCACAAAAAAAATTATACGACTTGTTTAACAAATGATTTGATATATTAAAACTAATTTATAATTTTATGATTTTTAGAATACATCAACTTTTAAATACATTAAAAGTCTGTTTTTTAATTTTAAAATTTATATTATGAAAAAATCTTTGTTTTTAATTGTAGTGGGAGTAATTATTTTATCAGGTTGTACATCAATCAATAAAACTATGAGAGAACCAAATGCCAGAGTTGAATTTACTAAAAATGATTTTGTTTTTTCGGGACAAGTAACAGGAGAAGCAAGAACACTTAAAATTTTTAAAATTGATTGGTCAAGATTATTCAGAAAAGAAAAAGGACATGTTACAAAAAGTGAAAATATTGCCGGTATAAGAATACCTGTAATTGGTGCATTGGTTACTGATTATACACAAAATTATGCTTTATATAATATGTTATCCGAAAATTCAGAATATGATGTGGTTTTTTATCCCAGATTTAAAACAACTAAAAGAAAGCCTGTTTTAGGAATAGGCTTTTTTGCAACTATAACAGTAGTACAAGCAACTGCAAGACTGGCAAAAATTAAGGATTAAATTCCTGCTTTTTTATAAAAACAAGATTGCTTTATAAACAAATTATTTGCATTGTTGTTAAAATTCAATATGTTATCGGATTATTTTCTAATCAGATAAATGTTGAAGTTTATTATTAATATTATGTCTTACACATTTTTTACAATTTAAAAATGGGAAAAGAAATTAAATTTAGTCTTATTTACAGGGACATGTGGCAATCAAGCGGCAAGTATGTGCCAAGGCTCGAACAGTTATTAAAGATTGCTCCCGTAATAATAGATATGGGCTGTTTTTCAAGAATAGAAACTAACGGAGGAGCTTTTGAGCAAGTAAATCTTTTATATGGCGAAAATCCTAATGATGTTGTTAAACAATGGACAGAGCCATTCAATAAGGCCGGCATCCAAACTCACATGCTTGAAAGAGCCCTAAATGGTATCAGAATGTTTCCTGTGCCTGCAGATGTCAGGGAGCTCATGTTTAAAGTAAAAAAAGCACAGGGAGTTGATATTGCACGGTCTTTTTGCGGATTAAATGATCATAGAAATCTTGAACTATCTATTAAAGCGGCAAAAAAATCCGGAATGATTTCTCAGGCTACACTTAGTATTACTTATTCAAAAATTCATACTGTTAAATACTTTATGACGGTAGTTGAAAAAGCCATGCAATACGGGGCAGACGAAATTTGCTTAAAAGACATGGCAGGAGTTGGAAGACCTGTGAGTTTAGGAAAGTTGGTACAGGAAATTAAGACAGCTTATCCAAATGTACCTGTTCAGTATCACGGACATTCAGGTCCGGGATTTTCCGTTGCATCAATGCTCGAAGTGGCAAAAGCCGGAGCAGATTATATCGATGTGGCAATGGAACCGCTTTCATGGGGCATGGTGCATCCCGATATAATTACAATACAAGAAATGTTAAAAGATGCAGGATTTAAAGTGCCGGAAATAAATATGAAAGCGTATATGCAGGCTCGTGCGCTAAATCAGGAATTTATTGACGACTTTTTGGGATATTTTATAAATCCTAAAAATAGGTTTATGTCTTCTTTACTGATAGGAAGCGGTTTGCCGGGAGGAATGATGGGAAGTCTTATGTCAGACCTGGAAGGAGTACATCAGGGAATTAATCAGTCATTACAAAATACCGGCAAATCTACATTAAGTCTGGATGAACTACTGGTATATCTTTTTGATGAAGTACAATATGTCTGGCCAAAACTGGGATACCCTCCCTTAGTTACGCCTTTCAGCCAATATGTGAAAAATATTGCACTGATAAATGTTATGAATCAACTGCAAGGCAAAGGCAGATGGCAGATGATTGATAAAAACACTTGGGACATGATACTAGGTAAAGCAGGAAAACTCCCCGGAGAACTTGCTCCTGAAATTATTGAAATAGCAAAAAAACAAAAATTAGAGTTTTATACAGGCATCCCACAAGACGCATTTCCTGATGAACTGGATAAATACAGAAAGGAAATGAAAGAAAAAGACTGGGATACAGGTGAAAACGAAGAAGAACTTTTTGAATTTGCAATGCACGAAAGACAATACAGAGACTATAAATCGGGGATAGCAATACAAAGATTTGAAGAGGAATTAAAGACTCATAAAACAAAAAAAACAGTAAAATCAAGCAGCCCGGAGATCTCTAAAAATCCAAAACATAAAGAAATTAAAGCTCCGTATATGGGCAGAGTGTTTTTTGATTTTAATGTCGAAATGAAGATTAATATCCTCCAAAAAGGAGATATTATTAATAAAGGCAACAGAATCTGCTACATAGAGTCTTATCAAAGCTATGAAGAAATATTATCAAAACATAACGGCAAAATCATTAAAGTCTTATTCGAACAGGGAGATATAGTTAATAAAGATGATACTATTGCATTGATTGAAGAAGAATGATTAAAATGATTTTGAATAAACTAATTATCTGTTAAGCTTTCGAGTAATTAAAGACATACTATTCCTCTAAATCTAACTCCTCATAAACAGAATTTTTACTTATAAATTCCGGCACAATTTCTTTAATATTTTTAACTATTGTAAAGTTATCGTTTTTATTATCATGTGCCATTTTTATAAGTTTTTCTATTTGTTTTTGGATTTTTTCGGATTCGTATTCCCTTACTTTTGCAATAAGTATTTGAGGAT
>SLSH01000369.1 GCA_007130555.1 Bacteroidales bacterium | reverse complement strand
TGGCGATATTACAAGACATAAGGAATAAAGCGGGAATTTTTATAATGATATTTGTTGGAGTTGCTCTGTTTTTATTTATAGTGGATCCTGAAGTTTTCGGCTATATTTTTGACAGACATGATACACGAATTGCAAAAATTGATAATCAGGATATAGAATACGAAGAGTTTCTTGAATATTTTCATTTACATGAGCAGTTTGTAAGGATTGCTCAAAGAATATCAAGTCTTGATGCAGAAACAACGGATGCTGTAAGAGAACAGGCATGGAATGACATTTTACAAAATTATATTCTTAGTGATTATTTTGACGATGTCGGAATTTCCGTAAGTGATTATGAACTGGAAGATTTATTATACGGAGCAAATATCCACTCTATAATACATCAGAATTTTACTGATCATCAAACCGGACGTCTTGATACACTTGGAGTCAGAAATTTTTTCAATCGTGCTGACGAAGATTTTCAATCATATACAATTGCCGAGTATTTTAAAACCATGATAACAAAAGACAGATTATTGGCAAAATATAATAACATGGTAGCCAAGGGATTTTATGAACCCGAATTATTGGCAAAAAAAGATTATAATGACAGAAATACCAATGTAAATATTAAATATGTAGCAAGACGATTTAATAATATTCCTGATGATAATATAACAGTAAGCGAAGAAGAGATTAAAGAATATTATAATTCTCATTTATATATGTTTCAAATTGATCAGAGCAGCAGAGATATTGAATATATTGTATTTGATGTTGTTCCGTCTGCCGAAGACAGTTTGATGGCAATAGAAATTATGGAAGATTATTATCAAGATTTTGTTGAAGCTGATAATCCCGTAGAATTTGCAGGAAGATATACAGATTTTATAAATTATAAACTGTATTATAAAGAAGATGAATTGCCGGAGGTTTTAAGAGAAAATTTCTTCCATTCTGATTTTGGCACGGTTTCGGAAATTTTGTTAACTGACAGTTCTTATTTTGCAGCTAAAATAGTTGATATGGTAAAAAGACCGGATTCTGTTAATGCCAGCCATATTTTATTACAACCAAATGAAAGCAGAAGTATTGAAGCTAGCAGAAAACTAGCAGACAGTTTAAAAACCGTAATAAAAGATGGAGAACTTTTCGAAATGCTTGCAGTTACATACTCTGATGACCCCGGTTCTAAACAACAAGGAGGCAATTTAGGATGGTTTACTGACGGTATGATGGTTCCGGAGTTTAATGAAGCTTGTTTTACAAATAAAGCCGGAGATATTATTAAAGTAGAAACTCAATTCGGAGTACATATAATTAAAATTAATGAGCAAACAAAATTTCATGATAAGGTTAAACTTGCTGTTTTACAAAAGGATATAACATGGAGTGAGCAAACATTTAATCAGGCATTTTCCAAAGCCAGTAATTTTAGTGCAAATAGTCTTACTGCAAAAGAATTTGATAAAAATGCCGAAAAATACAATTACATAAAACGTCTTGCTACCGGAATAAGAGAATTGGATAAAAATATCAGAGGATTAGAAAATCCCAGAGAAATAATAAGGTGGACTTATAGTGAAGATGTTGAAACCGGAGATGTTTCGGATGTATTTACTCTCGGAGATAAATTTGTTGTAACAAAATTAACGTCAATAAAAGAAAAAGGGAATATGCCGATAGAAGATGCAACTGCTCAGATAAAACCTGAAATTATTAAAAAGAAGAAAGCAGAGATACTGATTACAGAGTTTAAAAATGATATTAACAAAGGAATGTCTATAGACGCTATTGCCCGAAAATATAACATTGAAACTGATTCTGCAAAAACAATTAATTTTAACACTTTTTCTGTTCCCGGACTTGGTATAGAACCAAATTTCGTTGCAACAGCCATAAGTTTAACCGAAAATGAAATATCAAATCCTGTTAAAGGTAATAACGGAGTGTTTGTATTACAAGTTACGGATAAATTTAAAGCTCCCGAAAAATCTTCTTATACAGACGACCAATTGAATATTATGCGTAATCAAGCAGCAAGAGTTGGATACAGAACAATTGAAGCGTTGAAGAAAAAATCAGAGATTGAAGATTTTCGTACAAGGTGGTTTTAAATATACGACAATAAGTTTCTATTAAACTTTTATTATCTTTCCTCTCAATAAAACAGTATCAATCAGATTTGAGCCATAAGCATAAGGTAAGAATTGATATGTAGGAATTTCTTTTGTAATATAAACATTTGCGGTTTTACCTTTAGCTATACTTCCTAATTTCCGGCTTACCCCCATTGCATAAGCGGCATTTATCGTACATGCATTTATAACTTCTTCGGGTAATAATCGATAATTAACACATGCAAAAGACATCATAAGTTTCATATTTCCCGAGGGAGATGAACCCGGATTATAGTCACTTGCAATTGCTACGGGTAATCCCGAATCTATCATTTTACGAGCAGGAGCATGAGGCATATTTAAAAAGAATGCTGCTCCCGGTAAAATCGTAGGCATTGTTTGGCTTTGAAGCAATGTCTTTATTTCTTCTTCCTCTGTGTATTCTATGTGGTCAACCGAAAGAGCATTATATTTTACACCTATCTGAATTCCTCCTGATTTTGCCAGTTCATTTGCATGAATTTTAGGTCTCATTCCATTTTTAACTCCTGCATCAAGGATTCTGTCGGTTTGTTCAACGGTAAAAAATCCTTTATCACAAAATACATCAATATAATCCGCCAATTTTTCTGCCGCAACCAAAGGTATCATTTCATTAATAATCAAATCAACGTATTTATCGGGATTTTGTTTGTATTCCATCGGGATAGCATGAGCTCCGAGAAAAGTTGACCTGATCTTCAAGGGGGTATTTTGTTTTAAGCGTTTAATAACACGCAACATTTTAATTTCATTTTCGGTAGTTAATCCGTAACCGCTTTTAATTTCAACAGCTCCGGTTCCTTGCGAAATAATTTCATTTACTCTAACCAATGATTGCTCATAAAGTTCTTCTTCGGAAATATTATTAAGCAGTTTTGCAGAATTTAATATGCCCCCTCCTCTTTTGGCAATTTCTTCATAACTTAATCCGCGTATTTTGTCACTATATTCAATTTCACGGCTTCCTGCAAAAACCAAATGAGTATGAGGGTCGCAATATGACGGCAAAACAAGTTTTCCGCCTGCATCAAGTTCTAACAACTGATCACAATCTTTAATTTTTGAAAAATCAAGAGCTTTCATTTTTCCGAAATCTTCAATTATTTCATTATCAATTAAAAGATATGCGTCTGTTATCGTATCAATACTTGCCATATCTTTACCTTTTACGGCTAATTTTGGTTCCTCTTCTACCTGAACCAATTCTTTAATATTTTTAATGAGAACTTTCATCAGTAATAAATTATAAAAAAACAATAATTATTCTATAAAATTTAGTATAGTACATGACAAAACTTTACTGCAAATCGTATAATTAGCTGTAATTGAGCCTATTACACATTTATCATCGGCGGTATATTTGTCAGATTTCTCCCCCTTCCTGTGTCAGGGGTCGAAATGACACCGAGGATACGGGGTTAGTGTCGGCGACG
>SLSH01000177.1 GCA_007130555.1 Bacteroidales bacterium | reverse complement strand
CTGAATTTTTAAAAAAATGTGTACTTTTGTCCTTAATAAATTATCAAATGAATTCTGCTGAAATAAAAATAAATTATTCATTAAAAGCTCATAATACATTCAAATTAGATGTTTATGCATCAGAGTTTTATGAATATGATACAGAGTCTCAAATTATTGATTTTATAGATAAGGGACATTTGACCGGCAAAGAATTTTTAGTGCTTGGAAGCGGAAGCAATATTTTATTTACCGGAAATTTTGAGGGTCTTGTAATTCATCCGAAAACCTACGGGATTAGTATTGTAAATGAAAGTAAAGATAAAATTGAAGTTTGTGTTTCGGCAGGAGAAATTTGGGATGATTTTGTGCAATGGGCAGTTAATAAGAATTATTACGGGATAGAGAATTTATCCATGATTCCCGGCACTGTCGGAGCTTCTGCAATTCAAAATATCGGAGCTTACGGATCCGAAGTTTCAGACCTGATTACCGAAGTGAAATATATTGATATTACCGATAAAAAAATATATACAATAAATAATAAAGACTGCGAATTTTCGTACAGAAACAGCATATTTAAAACCAAATTGAAAAATAAAGTAATTATTCTGTCCGTAAATTTTCAGTTGCAGAAAAGCGGAAGTTTAAATTGCGAATATACAGGCATCCCGGAGGCATTGTCGTGCTTTAAAAATCCGGGTTTAAAAGAAATGCGTCAAAGTATAATTAATATCAGAAATTCTAAACTCCCTGCCCCTGAAGATATTGGTAATGCAGGCAGTTTTTTCAAAAATCCTGTTACTGATAATGATACATATCAAAAACTGAAAAAAGATTTTCCGGATATTAAGGCGTTTTATGAAAATAATTCAAAAATAAAAATCGCTGCCGCATGGCTTATCGAGAAATGCGGACTAAAGAATTACGAACATTACGGTGCATCTGTTTATGAGAAACAGCCTCTGATAATTATAAATAAAAATAATGCAACGGGAAAAGCAATTTTTGAGTTTTCCGAAATAATTAGAAAAAAAGTGTTTGAAAAATTCGGATTAAATTTAGAGCCCGAAGTAATTATTTTATAATTAGGCAGAGGAATTAAATAATTCTTTATTAGTAATTTTAAAATTTTTATAATAATTTTGCTTACTCAAAAACATAATTATGACAATAAAATCAAATTTTACGGATGCTTTAAATACTCTTAATGAGTTTATCGAAAACAAAGATAATTTTGATAAGATAAAAACCGGAGCAGAAATAATGATAAGTTCTTTGGAACAGGGAGGGAAAATTTTTGCTTGCGGAAACGGCGGTTCAATGTGCGATGCTATGCACTTTGCCGAAGAACTGACAGGATGTTTTAAAGAAAAACGGAAAGCAATTCCCGCAATTGCAATCAACGACCCCTCCCATATTACCTGCACTGCAAATGATTTTGGTTTTGAATATATCTTTTCGCGTTATATTGAGGCTTTAGGAAAAAAGAACGATGTACTCCTTGCAATTTCAACAAGCGGAAATTCTCCGAATATTATTGAAGCCGCAAAAACAGCCAAAGAAAAAAATATGAAAATAATTGCTCTTACAGGTAAAGACGGAGGGAAACTTAAAGATTACTGCGATGTGGAAATAAGAGCTCCGTATTCTAAGTATTCGGACAGAATTCAGGAAATTCATATTAAAGTTATTCACTGTTTAATAGATTTTATCGAGAATAATTATAAAATTTAATATCTAAATAATGCGGATTCATTTTATTGCCATAGGCGGAAGTGCAATGCATAATCTGGCAATTGCATTAAAAAAAAACGGTGAAACCGTCAGTGGCTCTGATGATGAAATTTTTGAACCATCGGCTTCAAGATTAAAAAAATACGGATTACTGCCCGAAAAAAATGGATGGTTCCCCGAAAATATCAGTAATAATATTGATTTTATAATTCTCGGAATGCACGCACGTGCCGATAATCCCGAATTACTGAAAGCAAAAGAATTAAAAATTAAAATTTATTCGTATCCCGAATTTTTATTTGAAAAAACGAAAAATAAAAAAAGAATAGTAATAGGAGGAAGTCACGGAAAAACAACCGTAACCTCAATGATAATGCATGTGCTTAAAACTTCGGGAATAAATTTTGATTATATGGTGGGGGCAAATATCGAAGGATTTGATACAATGGTAAATCTGGAAGAAAAAAATCCTGTCGCGGTTTTTGAAGGAGACGAATATCTTTCTTCTCCTATTGATAAACGCCCGAAATTCCATTGGTATAAGCCTGATATTGCAGTACTTACGGGAATTGCATGGGACCATGTAAACGTATTCCCTACTTTCGAAAATTATCTGGAACAATTTGATATTTTTATCAAAACCATAAATCCGGAGGGAAAACTATTTTATTACGGTAATGATGATTATCTGACAAATCTTGTAAGCAAAAATTCACGGATAAATGCCGAAAAATATTATGAAATCGCCCACAAGACCGATAAAAACGGATTGGCAGTTATAAATCATAATAATAAAGAATACAAATTGAATATTTTCGGGAAACATAATCTTGAAAATCTGAATGCTTCTCTTATGATATGCCGGGAACTGGGAATTACGGAAGATAAATTTTTGTCGTCAATAATGAGTTTTAAAGGAGCCTCAAAACGATTACAGCTGCTTGCAAAAAATAAAACCGGCGAAATTTATCTTGATTTTGCACATGCCCCGTCAAAAGTTAAAGCAACAATTTCGGCTCTCAAACAAAAAAACACATCAGTAAAACTTACCGCATGCTTAGAATTACATACTTTCAGCTCTCTTAAAAAAGAATTTCTGCCACAGTATTTTAATACCATGAAAGATGCCGACGAGGCTATTGTATATTTTAATCCGCAGGTAATAAAACATAAACAACTTGAAAATTTGGATATAAATTATGTTAAAAATTGTTTCGGCTCCGATATAAATGTTTTTACCGATACTGAAGAATTACAAAATTATCTGATTAAAAAAAACTGGTCGGATACTAACCTGATTTTTATGAGCAGCGGTAATTTTAACGGAATAAATTTTCAGGAGTTCGCAAATAAACTAATAAAATAAATTTAGTACAGGATATTGTAAAAAAAACCGAAAATCAAAACTCTGTAATAAATTTTAAATCAGGACTTTACATTCCGTAGTCGTTTATTAACCGTTAAGTAACGGATAATTTTGTGGTAAAAAACCAAAAACCAAAACTCTGTAACAGATATAAAACCAGAACATTACATTTTATAGTCGTTTATTAACCGTTAAGTAACGGATAATTTTGTGGTAAAAAACCAAAAACCAAAACTCTGTAATAAATTTTAAATCAGAATTTTATAATCCGTAGTCGTTTATTAACCGTTAAGTAACGGATAATTTTGTGGGAAAAAACCGAAAATCAAACCTCTGTAACAAATTTTAAATCAGAACTTTATAATCCGTAGTCGTTTATTAACCGTTAAGTAACGGATAATTTTGCGGAAAAAAACCAAAAATCAAAACTCTGTAATAAATTATAAATCAGAATTTTACATTCCATAGTCGTTTATTAACCGTTAAGTAACGGATAATTTTGTGG
>SLSH01000169.1 GCA_007130555.1 Bacteroidales bacterium | reverse complement strand
GTTATAAATATAGTGGCAGCAATAATATTGATGAAGTAGCATGGTATCAATCTTCAAAAGAATCCCGGATTAATCCGGTAGGATTAAAAAAACCAAACAAACCAGGTATTTATGATATGAGTGGAAATGTATGGGAATGGTGTAGCGACTGGTACGGAGAATATACCCCTGAACTTGAAACAAACCCCACAGGTGCAGAACAAAGCAGATTTAAAGTGCTTAGAGGAGGCTCATGGGCTGTTACGGAAAATAATTGCAGAGTCTCTGCAAGACACAGATATTTTCCGAATATAAAAACTTATGACTTCGGGTTTAGAATAGCATCGGATGCTAAATAGTATGACAAAAAAATCATATATATTTTGTCATATTAAAACTTTATTTTAATTTAGTCTAAAATTTAATAACTATATTTTTGTATGGAAATAAATTCTATAAACTTTTCTGTTAAGGAAATTTTAACTCATTATTTAGATAAAAAAGGGTTTAGAAAAACTCCCGAAAGATACGCGATACTTGAAGAGATATATTCGTATAAAGGGCATTTTGACATTGAGAAGTTATATCTTTCCATGAAAAACAAAAATTATCGTGTAAGCAGGGCAACGCTTTATAATAATATTGATTTACTGATAGATGCAAATTTAGTTGTAAAACATCAGTTCGGACATAATGTAAGTTCTTACGAGAAAGCTTATGAATGTAAGCAACACGACCATTTGATATGTAATACATGTGGTAAATTAACCGAATTTTGCGACCCGCGTATTAAAGACATAGAAGAAACAGTAAGTAAAACAGAAGATTTTGAAATTTTAAGCCATTCTTTGTATTTTTATGGTATATGCAAAGAATGTAAAAATCAAAAAGATAAAACAAAAGATTAAGGATTTTTAATTTAAGAATGATTGCATAAAAATCATCATTCGTTATTCGTTAATCCTTGCTTGTTATTTGGTTTTTTTTCCTTTGATGCAAGACGCCATCTTGCGACAGCGGTGTTTTAAATCCGGATCCACCTATACTATCGAAAAAAATAAAGTTTAATTTGTTGTTACATATTTCTTTGATATTTTTACAAACGAAAAATCAGATTTTATTATTAACTACGACATTAAGTATCGTATGGGCAAGTCATTAGAGTCTTATGTGCGAGGCACACTTAGCGAGGAGGAAGTTGAGGGGGATGATGAGTAGGGAAAAAGAATAGAATAAACGAAATATATTTAGTCTAAAAGGGCATAAATGGATTAAAATTTAAGCAATCATTATAATTGAAAGAACATGCTTACAAAATTAAAAAGCATTACCGAAATAAAACCTGAAGACTGTTATGAAACAAATGGTAGCAGACCAATTAAAGTACTTTGTAGCGATCTTAATTATTATGTTTGCAAGTATTTTAATGGAGTAGGTTTTGCAGATTCACTTTTTAATGAGTATATAGCCGCTTCTTTTCTAAAAACATGGTGTTTACAGGTGCCTGATTTTGCAATTGTACAAATCAATAATCAACACGTTGTACAAACAGATTTTCCTAATTATTATTTTAATATGCCTTGTTTTGGTTCTTTTTATCATGGTAACTTCCCGGAAGTTGACAAATTTATGCTTGGCACAAATAAGTATCTGAAAAAAGAAAATCAAACTGCTCTATACAGCTTCTTAAAAATTGGCATTTTTGATATATGGTTGTGTAATGAGGACAGAAGTTTCAATAATTTTAATTTACTTTATAATCTATTTAAAAATGTTTTTGTGCCTATTGATCATGTTTGTTGTTTTAACAGTAATAATCTTGATAAAGAGCACTACCCGATTAGTGATAATGAAAGTATTTTAGATTCTCCTTTTTTATCTCAATTTTTTTCACGTAATTTGCAACAATTAAAATCAGATATACGTTTAGAAATATTGAATGACTTTAAATCTTGCGTAAAACTTTGTAATGAACAGCTTGATTACATACTCAACACCGCACCTTTAGAGTGGAATACTAAGCCTGATTATTTAAGGCTAAGACTTCAGTTTTTGTTTTCAGAAAGCTGGATTAAACAATGTGAAAATCAATTTAACAGAATATTTGTATTAAGAACAAAATGATTATTTATTATGAAAACATTTTATAGCATACTTTCGGTAGTCATAAATCCCGGTTCGGGCGAAAAAATCTCAATCGGTTTACTGCTTTCCAACGGGAATGATAGTATATTTCGTTGTTCCGACAGTCGCCTGTCCATTGTTTTAAAAATACTTGATAACAACTCAAAAAAATTTGTTAAAGATTATATCAAATCAATTGATTCTGTAATCAATAATATAGACATTAACGATGATCCGACTAATATTTTTTGTAATGAAGGAAAGAATATAATAGTTAATGAACCATATATCGAATATCTTAGTAAATATAGCAAGAATGTAATAAACTTTTCAAAACCGACTCCAATTGATTTGGTTGTTGATAGTGCAGTATTTGATGTTTTGTTTGCAAAATTTATTGCCGAAGAAATAGTATCCGAAAAAACAGAAGAAAGAATAATTATGTCTGAGAAAAGAAGGTTTTTTCCAAAAGTTAAGAAATACTTTACTGTTGAAAAAGAGTTTCCGGCAAATAAACATACAAAACTTCTACTGCCGGCAAAAATAGATTTATTCGGAAAGAACGGCGAAATTGTTATGGGTCAATTTTTCGACCTCGAAAAATCAGCTAATAATATAAAATCTGATTTCTTCGATTTTGATCAAATTGCTAAACTGCATAAAAATAGTATAAAATTCCTTATAAGTTTTGAACCGGAAAAAGATAAATTTCCTCAACAACATTATTTTTGGTCAGAAATAAGAAGGCTAAAAAGGCATACTTATGTTGATATTTACGAAATAGATTCTATTATTAAATATGCAAAGGAAAACAACGTAATACCCGAATAATACCAAACTAAAAATACAAATTAAATCACATTACGGAAATATAGATTTACTGAAACTTCGTAAAACTACCTTTTTTTTGCAAATTTCATGACAAAACATAAAATGTAAAAATAAAAAAGCCCCGAACAATAAAAATTTTACAGAGGTTTTGTAAGGTCAAATCTGGCTTCGAAGTATCTCTCCCCGTGATATCTTAATTTATAAGTAAGTGTACTGAAATTTTCATCCAGTATTACAACCCATGTACGTTCAATATCATCACTTACCAAATTTTTGGTATATTCATCATTAGGAAAAATTTGTATAAATGCGGTGCCGGTTCCGTCTGTATAGCCTCCGTAAAGGGTAAGGTCTTCGGGAGTACCGTCTTCATGTCTGTGGTCATGGCGAAAACGTAATTTCCCGTCTTCAAATGCAAATATCCATGTTCGCGATTTGTTGTCATCAACATGAAAGGGGATATGCACCATATTATCTTCGCATATTGTTACGTGCATTATCAAGTCGTTATCTGCCCAACTAGTTCCTCTCGGATCCATAAAAATCTGTTTTCCCCGAAAAGATTTTCCGCAAAGAGATGCCAGATTTTTAAGAAATTCTTTTTCATTTTTGTCAATTTTAATCTCGGAGTCTTTTGCCGAAATATTATTATCCCGTAAAAATAAACATACAGAAAAAAGCACAGTAAAAGCCAGTAATAATTTAAGGTATAATTTCATAATAATAAAATTTAAAGGTTAATTAATACTTTCAAAAATAAATTAATTTGACAAATATTATACCTTATTTATAAATTTTTTCGATAAATTTTGAATTTAATAGTCTGGCTACTCCCATATAGGAAAGTTTATATTCAATTTTATCTCCTATTGAATACTTTTTATTTCCATTCCTATTTTGGTTTTTTCCAAGGTCAACAACAAGCAAGTCTGAAGTAATACCTACAAATTTAATGTTTTTATCAACGGGTTCTATTTCTTTATCATCCACATCAATAAGTCCGAAATCCAGAATTGCTTTATTGGTAGTTCTTTTCAGGTGATTATCATCAAAATCGGCAGTATGTCCGACATTACCATCGCTTATTATTCCGTCGGGAACGATTTTCTTTTTCTCGAGTTCAATAATATTTGCATAAAATTCAAATGCCGAAGTGCTTAAATCTTTAAATTGAGAATTATCAAGCGGGCTTGTTCCGAAAAATGCCGCCTCTCCTATTCTGAAATGATTCATATCGGGGGGGACAGAATTTCGTCCCAACAAAGGCAAAGTAATAGAACTACCTCCAGATACTAAATCGATTGTTTTATTGAATTTTGCCTGAATCAGTTCTTTATACAAACAAAGTTGCAACAATTTATCAAAAGTCGGTTCTACTCCGTACATACATCCCAGATTTGAGCCTAATCCGATAACTTCAATATTACTTAAATCAAAAACATTTTCATAAAATTCCATAAAATCTGCTCTTTTTACTCCTTCTCTGAGCTCTCCAAGCTCTATCATTATTATGATTTCATGAATTTTATCTTGTTTTCTTGCAGCTTTATTTAAGGCTTTAATTGTTGATAAAGAACTATTAGACGAAATATCCGCATATTTTACAATATCTTCGGCATATTTAGCCGCAGGAGGTTTTATATATATGGTTTTCATATGCGGATTAACTTTTTTCAGATTTTTTAAACTGCTCAAACGGGAATCTCCGACAGAATGAATATTTTGAAGAATATCATCCTTCAGTATTGCTTTCAAAAAATTTACATCTCCCGAAAACACTTTTGTAATAAGACTCCATTCTTTATTGTGTTTATTTAAATAATCACTAATTTTTTTAATGTTATCTACAATATCTTTTGTATTGATTACCAGTTCAGCCATAATATATTTTATTATTTATTATTGTAACGCATTTCGGCATATTTTGTAGTAAATCCAATCCTTTCGTACAAACGCTTTGCAGGATTATCATATTCTACATGTAATTTAACATTTCCGTCGCAATGTTTAAACGACTCCTCTACTATTTGTTTTCCGAATCCTTTTCCTCTGCATTCGGCATCTACGGCAACATATACCAAAATATGTTCCGGTATAAATCCTGACATTCCTGTATGGTTCATTACCAGTGCTCCGATTAATTTGCCTTCCGAAAAAGCGGAGATTAAAAATCCTCCTTTACCTTCACTTTCCGAGAATGCATAATCCAAACATGCATTGATATCTTCTTTTGAATCTCTGAATCGGTCTAAATGTTCATGTAAAAAATCTACATATTCATTTCTGCTAAGTTTTTCATTAAAATCACTTTCTTTTCTTAAAATTTTTAATTCTAACATAATTATTTTGTTTATGGTTTATATTTATAATATTTATATTATATTCATCAAATATGCATTTTTAAATAAATGATAATATTTTGATTGAGAAACCGTAATAATACTAAAAATATTTTTAACAGCAAAATTTATTATTATTTAATTCAAAATATTTATACGAAATAGCATTTTCGTTGTACTTATAAATTTTAGCAGTTTGAAGTTTATTTTGATTTTTAAACTTATTAAAAATAGTGATAGACCTTAAAAATTAAAAAGATATGCCCATATTGAAAATTTAAATTCCCATTCGGCATTTTTTACAGAAATATTTTCGATATCGCCTTTTTCTGTAATTTCTTTTCCGTCCCTGGAAATTTTTACATCTTTGTCGGGGATAATGATTTCCACAGGCTTTTTATCAAAACTGATTTTTAATATGTTTGTTGACAAATCGCTGTTTGTATTAGCATCATTAATATCGGGGAGAACAACAGGTTTTCTTATAAAATACAGACTTCTTTTTTTAATTTCAAAATACGGAGGTTCAAAATCTATATCATTAATATTATATAACGAAGTGTATTTTAATGATTTGTTTAAACTTTCCAAATTTGCAAAATCAAATGAAAAAGATAAAATTCCGGCATCCGCATCATTATTGATTTTTATTTTTGATATACCTTTTATACTGCTCAAATTTATCTGTAAATTATTTAAATATTCCTGATAATCTTCGGGAGCTATCATCAAAGAATCTGTTTTAATTCTTTCGTCTTCTCCAAGTACTTTGATATATTCGGTAAAATCATAAGTAAACTTATATTTTCCTGAAAAATCTTTATGAAAGTGTATTTCCTGAGTTACGGTACAACTTTTTAAGAAGACTAAAACAAAAACTATAAATACGGTTACATTTTTTTTCATATCTGCAATTATTATTTTTTAATACAAAGAAAATAAAAAAAACGTGTTAAATAAAATGAAATAAATAAAACAATAAAAAGTTAATATATTTGTAACATTAATTATCTAATATGATTAGATTAAAGTTCAAAATATTTATTATATTAATTTTGTCTTCGCATTTTTTATACTCACAGGTTAAGGATTCGCTTCTTAACATGTGGCTGATTGAGGCAAATTATTCTTTTATGATTCCCGGCGGTGATATTGCAGAACGCTATGGAGTTTGTAATACAATAGGGGGCGGAGTTACCTATAAAACCAAAACTAACTGGACTTTGGGATTTGAAGCAAATTATTTATTCGGAAATAACATTAAAGACGGAACATCTGTGTTTGATAATTTAAAGACTGAATCCGGACAGATTATTAATGAATACGGAGAGTATGCAACAATATCATTATCTCAAAGAGGCTTATATGCTGGAATAAAATTTGGTAAAATCTTCCCTGTTATCGGACCGAACAAAAATTCGGGAATAATTACTAATATAAGTACAGGTTGGTTATATCATCATATCAGGATAGAAAACAAAGATAATAATGCTCCTCCTGTTATTGGAGATTATAAAAAAGGATACGACAGATTAATCGGCGGATATACTCTTAAAAAATTTATTGGCTATCAGTATTTGAGTAATAATGAAATGTTAAATTTTTATTTCGGTTTTGAATTTTATCAGGCATGGACAAAAAGCCTGAGAGCTTATAATTTTGATACAATGGAAAAAGACGATAACAGATATAAAGACCTTTTGTATTCAATACGCGTAGGCTGGATATTCTCAATTTATAAAAAACAAACCGATAAACGATATATTTTTAAATAATTCCGTTTAATGAAAATCTTTTATTTTATTATAATCAGAATATATTTTATCTTAATTTATTTCGCCTCATTTTTTAATGCAAAGGCAAAAAAAATGATTGAAGGCAGAAAAAACTGGGCTACTCAACTTAAAAATAAAGTTGAAACAGGCTCTGATTATATCTGGGTACATTGTGCATCTTTGGGGGAATTTGAGCAAGCACGACCGGTCATTGAACTAATCAAAAAGAACAAAAACGATAAAAAAATTATTCTGAGTTTTTTTAGCCCCAGCGGATATGAAATCCGAAAAAATTATAAGTTCGCAGATATAGTATGTTATCTGCCGTTTGATTCAAAAAAAAATGCAAAAACTTTTATTAATATAGTAAAACCAGGGTATGCAATTTTTGTTAAATATGAATTCTGGTATTATTATATTAATGAATTAAGCAAACAAAAAATAGATGTATATCTTATTTCAGCGGTTTTTAGAAAATCACAGATATTTTTTAAAAAATACGGAAACTTCTATCTTAAAATTTTAAAAAAATACAAAACAATTTTTTTGCAGGATGAAAAATCAAAGCAGATTTTAGAAAAATTCGGGATAACAAACAGTATCGTTTGCGGAGATACCCGTATAGACAGAGTAGTAGAAATTGCACGTGAAGATTATAACAATAAACATCTTGATGATTTTTCGAAAAACGGATTTACTTTAATTGCAGGAAGCACTTACCTGCATGATGAAAAGATATTATATAAACTGTTTGAGAAAGCCGGCTTTGATTTAAAATTAATTATAGCCCCGCATGAAGTTGGCGAAGAAAACATAAGTCGGTTACAGAAATTGTTTAAAGAAAGAACAGTAAGACTATCAGAAGTTAAATCTGTTCCCACCGAAAAAACTGATGTGGTTATTGTTGACAGTATAGGATTACTCTCGAGAATATACAGATATGCAGATATAGTTTATATCGGAGGAGGATTCGGGAAAGGAATACATAATATTCTCGAAGCGGTTGCCTACGGCGTTCCCATTGCATTTGGACCGAACCATAAAAAATTTAACGAAGCAATAGAACTTATAAATTATAATGTCGCATTCGAAATAAACAATCATAAGGATTTAATGTTTTTTATAGATAAATTCAGATTTAAACAGGATTTATTATTAATGTGCAAAGAAAACGCTCAAAATTTCATTTATAAATCAAAAGGTGCATCAAATTTTATTTATAAGAATTTTAAATGAAAATTTTATTAAAAATTTAACATAAAATTTAAGTAATAGAATACGTAAATCAACAGAAAAAAATAAAAAATATCTTTGCATATAGTTGAATATCAACCCTATGCCGCAAATTTCACACAATCATATAATAATTCAACAAATAATTGTTAAAAAGATTTGTGTTTTTTTCTTAATAAGCTAATAATTAAGTATTTTCATAGTTAAATATTATATTTTGATATTTACTTGTATATTTGTATCTTTATGAAAATCAAAGATATGCACGAACAAAAATTTATGTTAAAAACTATGTTAATAAATCATTTATGATTTTTATTTAATGTTTTTGTATTTTAGCATGGCAAAATTTCTCAAAAAAAGATTTTAGGGTTAAGATTTACGCTAAATATTTTTATGAAAGGCGTTATTTATTGTTTTAAAATATATAAGATATAAAGAATTATGATTATTGACGGAAAAAAAGATGAAACTATGACAAAAGAAGTTTCAACAGGGCAGTCGAAAAAGAAAATTTTTAAAGACAGTGAAGCATTTGCCGCAAGTCTTGAATATTTTAAAGGAGATGATCTTGCTGCTAGAGTCTGGATAAATAAGTATGCATTAAAAGATTCAAAAGGAAATTTATATGAGTTAACTCCTGATGATATGCATAAAAGGTTAGCAGGAGAGATACACAGGATTGAGAAAAAATATGATAATCCTTTGTCCGAAGAAATCATTTATGATTTATTGAAAAATTTTAATTATATAATTCCTCAGGGAGGTCCGATGTCGGGGATTGGTAATGATATGCAAATCGTATCATTATCAAATTGTTTTGTTATCGGACATGATTCTAATACCGATTCTTACGGAGGAATTTTAAAAATTGACCAAGAACAGGTTCAATTGATGAAAAGACGCGGAGGAGTAGGACATGACCTTTCTCATTTGAGACCTAAAGGTTCTCCTGTAAAAAATTCTGCACTTACTTCAACAGGGATAGTTCCTTTTATGGAAAGATATTCCAACACGACAAAAGAAGTTGCACAGGATGGAAGAAGGGGTGCCCTGATGCTTAGTGTATCGGTAAAACATCCTGATGTTGAGGATTTTATTGATGCAAAAATGACCGAAGGTAGAATTACCAGTGCAAATGTATCTGTAAAAATTACAGATGATTTTATGAATGCTCTTCTGGAAAATAAAAAATATAAACAACAATATCCTATAGACAGTAATAGTCCGACATATATTAAAGAAATTGAACCAAAAAAATTATGGGATAAAATTATTCATAATGCATGGAAATCAGCAGAACCGGGAATATTATTCTGGGATACTATAATAAATGAATCTGTTGCGGATTGTTATGCAGACCTAGGATATAAAACCGTATCAACCAATCCGTGCGGAGAGATACCTCTGTGTCCTTACGATAGTTGCAGATTGCTGGCATTAAATTTATACAGCTATGTTGATAATCCTTTTACAAAAAATGCAAAGTTTAATTTCGAATTATTTACAAAACATGTTCATTATGCTCAAAGGATAATGGATGATATTATTGACCTTGAAATTGAAAAAATTGACAGTATATTGGAAAAAATTTCAAATGACCCTGAAGATTTTGAAATTAAGAGAGTAGAGAAAAAATTATGGGAGAATATCAGAAGAAAGGCAGAAGAAGGACGTCGTACAGGTGTCGGAATTACTGCCGAAGGAGATATGCTCGCAGGATTAAACCTCAGATACGGCTCGGAAGATGCAACAGAATTTGCAGAAGTTGTCCATAAAACGCTGGCAATAGAAGCTTATCGTTCTTCTGTTATCTTGGCAAAAGAAAGGGGATGTTTCCCCCTCTACGATCCTCAAAGAGAAAATAATAATCCTTTTATTAATAGAATTAAAGAAGATGACCCCGTACTAATTAAAGATATGGAGAAATTCGGAAGAAGAAACATTTCCTTATTAACAATTGCTCCTACAGGAACGACAAGCTTAATGTGTCAAACTTCTTCGGGGATTGAACCGGTTTTCAGACCAATTTATAAAAGACGCAGAAAAGTTAATCCTAATGATAAAGGTGTCAGAGTTGACTTTGTTGACGAAAAAGGAGATACATGGGAAGAATATACAGTATTTCATCATAAATTCGCAACATGGTTAAAAGTTAATAAGTATGATATAGATGAAATTAAATCATACGATAATAAAAAACTTCAGGAAGTCGTTGCAAAATCACCATACCATAAAGCTACTGCAGAAGATATTAATTATCTGAATAAAGTTAAAATGCAGGGTAAAATCCAAAAATGGGTTGACCACAGTATCAGCGTAACTATAAATATGCCCGAAAATGTAACAGAAGAAACAGTTAACGAATGTTATCTGGAAGCATGGAAATCAGGGTGTAAGGGTGTTACTGTTTATCGGGAAGGTTCAAGAGCAGGAGTGTTGATTGCAGATAATAGAGATAAAAAACAACCTATAGAATTAAAAAGACCGAAAGTATTGGAAGCAGATATTGTGAGATTTCAAAATAATAAAGAAAAATGGATAGCTTTTATAGGACTTCTTAATAATGTTCCTTATGAAATTTTTACAGGAAGAGTAGAAGAAGATGTTTTAAATGTTCCGAATACAATCGAAAAAGGACAAATAATTAAAATAAGATTTGAAGACGAAAGTTCCAGATATGATTTTCAGTATAAAAATAAATATGGATACAGCACAACATTCGAAGGACTATCACATATTTTTGATAAAAATTACTGGAATTATGCAAAACTAATTTCAGGTGTTCTCAGATACGGAATGCCGATTGATAAAGTTGTTGAACTAGTAAGCTCTCTTGAATTAGACAGCGATAATATAAATACATGGAAAACCGGTGTGGAAAGAGCTCTCAGAAAATATATCCCTAATGGAACCAAAGCTTCCAAAAAAGGAGATAAATGTCCGGGATGCGGACAGGAAGAAACTCTTACTTATCAAGACGGTTGTGTGATATGTTCGGAATGCGGATTCTCTAAATGCGGATAAATTAAACTTTTTCCAGATTTTCGAAAGGAATTATACTCTCATTCCTGAACCTTAAAAATAAATTTGTTACGGCAAGTACATCCTTTTCACAATAAGAAACAATACGGTCTAAGTTTTTTTCTTTATAATAAACTTCCGCAACCATACTTCCATCTATATCATCTTTTGGGGTTGGAATATCAAACAAATCAGTTAATATAGCTAAAGATGTATAGTTTTTATAATCTCCGAATTTCCATAATTCCAATGTGTCGATATGTTTAACTTCCCATGGTTTTTTTCCTGCATTATCAATTGAATTTGGCAGTACAAGATTATTTACCAACATACGTCTTGATATATAAGGAACATCAAATTCTTTGATATTATGCCCGCAAAGAATTTTGTTTCCGGTTTTATCCCATGAATGTAACATTTGCGAAAACTCCTCAAGTAATTGTTTTTCGTCATCCCCGAAAAAAGACTTTACTCTTAAAGTTTTTTTATCTCCCGTATTAATAAAACCTGCCGAGATACAGATAATTTTACCGAATTCTGCATATATCCCTGCTCTTTGATAAACATCCTCGGGAGATTCATCATCAGTTCTGAAAAATTTTGATTTCTTTTCCCAGTGTTTCTGAAAATTATCGTTTAATTCAGAAAATTTTTCAGTTTTCGGAACAGTCTCAACATCCAAAAACAAGATATCATTTAAATGAATATCTTTTAATTTTTTATCATTAGTCATAATTAAGGCTTTTAAATTATTATTTATTAATCTTCTAATTCAGGAAAATTTATGATTGTTTTTACTACATAAGCTTCGGAGTAGTCTTCCGATAATTTTTTTAATAATGATGCTGCCTCTAATTTTGTTCTGAAATCTCCCGCATGTACTTCAAAATTCGGGTCTAAATAAACAACATAGGCTTTTACAGTATCCTGTTCGGAATTAAAATTTACCCGCAAATCATTTGCCCTGCTTCTTGCTTTACGCCCTGTTTCTGCAAAAATCTTTACTCTGTAACCGTAAAATCCGTCTCTTTTTTTATTTATACTTTTAACCGTTTCAAAATATTCTCTTAATTCAGCTCCTTGATTTATATTAATTCCATTATCGTAATAGCCCGGAACAAAAAATTTAATGCCTTCGGTATCCAATTCTTGAGCATAAGAACACAATGTTGTAAAAAAGAGAACTATTAAAATTATTATAGAATATATTGTTTTCATTTTATAATATTTTGTTTTTTGTAAAAATATATAATTTTCTTTAAGTACATGACAAAACTTTATGTGATTAATCTTTTGAACAAAATAACTGTCTTTATATGAGCATTTTGCAATAATAATCCTGCCACAAAAACACTAAAACACAAAAATTCACGGAATTTTGTGTAATTCCGTGCTTGTGTGTTTCCGTGGCGAAAATCAGTAGTCATAAATCTTTTAAAAAAGTTTTATTATGTACTTAAATAATTTTAATAAAGTTCAAATATTTGTTCGTGTTCAACTTTTATATTATTTGTTATAAAAAGTCTTCCGGCTTTGATGTTTCCTTTCAAACCAATATTTGGTCGCCCCAATTGTAACTCTCTTATTATTGTCATCATATTAACTAATATTCCCGATGTTTCAATCTCAAACACAATAGGATAAATATCATTGGAATTTTTCGGAATGTTTACTCTGTCAATTTTATTGATTTTCCCTATTTTTTGCCCGCTCAAAAAAATATCTATGTCAACATTTCTGATTCTGAAACCAAAATTATTAGGATTATTTATCGGCAACATAATTATCAGTTTTATGTTTTTTGTATTAAGCTCATCAATTTTTAATTCCTGAGGAGTACCAACTTCTATATCTTCGACTTCGCATGAGGCAAAAAGCAAAAATGCTACCGAAATTGCAATTATTGAAATTAAAATAGTTTTTTTGTTCATTATGATAATTATTTAATGTTACAAAGATATTAATTTTAATTAATTTTTTTTAAAACATGATAAAACTTTTGCAGTGCTATTTCCGAGCCAAAATCAAAAAAAACTGTCCCGATATTGGGAGATTTACCGCAAAATTATCCGTTACTTAACGGTTAATAAACGACTACGGAATGTAAAATTCTGATTTAAAATTTATTACAGAGTTTTGATTTTTGGTTTTTTTCCGCAAAATTATCCGTTACTTAACGGTTAATAAACG
>SLSH01000238.1 GCA_007130555.1 Bacteroidales bacterium | reverse complement strand
TATTAGTTATATTGCAAATATTTTTTATTTATTTGTAAAAAAAAATATAAAAAATGAAAAATAAAAGAACTTCAATATTGATAATTTATACAGGCGGAACTATTGGAATGATTAAAAATAAGGAAGGAGTATTATTACCTTTTAATTTTGATAATTTACTTAATTTTATCCCGCTTATAGATGAATTTGATGCGGATATTGAATCTGTATCATTTGAAAAACCGATTGATTCGTCAAATTTTAATCCCGGATTATGGGCTAAGTTGGTTAACATAATCGGCGATAATTATGAAAAATTTGACGGATTTGTTATTCTTACAGGTTCCGATACAATGGCTTTTACTGCCTCTGCTTTAAGTTTTATGTTCGAAAATTTAAAAAAACCGATAATATTAACGGGTTCGCAACTACCAATAGGTTTATTAAGAACAGACGGCAGGGAAAATATAATAGCAGCATTGGAATTAGCAGCTTTGCAAAAAAATAATGAGCCTTTAATTCAGGAAGTTTGTATTTATTTTGAAAATAATTTGTATAGAGGAAACAGGACTCATAAATATAATACAGAAAACTTCGATGCTTTTATTTCTCCGAATTATCCTATATTGGCAAAAGCAGGAACAAATATTGAAGTTTTTGAAGATAAAATAATTAAAAGTAAACTGGATTTTTTAATTACCCATACAAATTTATGTAATGAAATTGCTGTAGTTAAATTTTTCCCCGGAATACAGGTAAAAACAATAAGTGCAGTTTTTCAAACCCCCGATTTAAAGGCGGTAATATTGGAAACTTATGGTTCGGGAAATGCACCAACAGATACAGATATTATTAATGTAATTAAAGATAATATTAAAAAAGGGATTATTGTTTTAAATTTAAGTCAGTGTCAGGCAGGAAATGTCCAGCAAGGTAAATATGCAACCAGCCTTAAGTTAAAGGAAATAGGAGTGATAAGCGGAAAAGATATGACAACTGAAGCAGGAATTACTAAAATGATGTATTTATTAGGACAAAATCTGCCAAATAAGAAAATTGAAAAATTGTTAGGTTTATCACTTAGAGGAGAATTGAGTGATGAAGAGAGTAAATATTAATTATTATCTTAGCACATGATAAAACTATTAAATTTCAACATCTTCACTTGCCCTGAAAGGGCAAAAGCATCAACATCGGACGAAGTCCGTATGTTAAACAAAAGGAACAAACAAGCCCTGAAAGGGCGTAAGAATTTGTAAAGTTTTGTCATGTACTAATTAATATTATATATATTTGAAAAAAAATAAAATTATGAAAAAGTCTATTGTAATTATTTTTGTGATTTGTTTTTATGCTTGTGATGTTATGAAGGATGTTGCAGGCGAAGTAGAATCAATAAGGTTTGAAGGTCATCCCTTAACAGAAAGAGAGGTTGCCGAAGGGTTAAAAGAAGCCTTAAATGTCGGAATTACAAATGCTGTAAATATAGTTTCGGTAAAAAACGGGTTCTATAAAAATCCGGAAATATTTATTCCTTTCCCTCAGGAAGCAATCAAGATAAAAGAAGTATGCGAAAGAACAGGCATGTCTGAACAGGTAAAACAATTCGAAGAAAAATTAAACAATGCAGCCGAGCTGGCATCAAAAAATGCAAAAGATGTTTTTGTTGACGCTATCCGGCAAATGACTATAAATGATGCCATGTCAATATTAAAAGGCAGAGATAACGAGGCAACGGAATATCTGAAAAGAACATCTTCGGATAAGTTATATTCAAAGTTTTATCCTGTTGTTAAGAATGCTACCGACCAGATAATGCTGGCTCAATACTGGACACCGCTTGTTGATAAATATAATAAAGTGTCAATTCTTACAGGAGCTGAAAAAGTAGATGCCGACCTTAATAATTATGTTACCGAAAAAGCAATTCAGGGTTTGTTTATTATGGTGGCTAAAGAGGAAACGAATATCAGAAAAAATCCGGTAGCACGTATCAATGATATATTAAAAAGAGTTTTCGGAAGTCCTTTAAACCCGCATAACTAAACTTTTATTTATTTTCTTATTTTATCTGACTAATTTGTACTAATTTTATCCCTTGAATTTATATGTGTTATTTATATATGCATTCAGGTAAAGATATAATCGGCAAAATATCGGAGTTTTACAAATCCTCCCAAAAATCTGATATTATAAAAATTGAGAAGTTGGAACAAGCAGGTTCGGAAAGAATTTATTTCAGAGTTTATGATATTGACAAATCTACTGCAATTGTCGTTTATAATCCCAATGCGAAAGAAAATGAAACTTTTATCTATTACACAAAAACTTTTTTGAAATTAAAACTTAATGTACCTGAAATTTATGCCGTCTCAAAAGACAAGTTAATGTATATTTTGCAAGATTTGGGAGATATAGATTTATTGGAATTACTTGAAAAAAACCGAAACGGAAAAACAATTCCCGAAAATATTTTGAAATTGTATAAAGAATCCATATCTCAGCTTGTTAAATTTCAAATAACGGGGCATAAAAATATTGACTATTCAAAAGCTTTTTCGATTGCCGAATTTAATACCGATGCAATTTTGTTTGATTTGAATTATTTTAAATATTATTTTCTGAATCGGAGTAAAATCAAATATGATGAGCAAAAATTACATGATGATTTTATAAAATTTGCCGGCGATATTGATAAAATTGAAAATAAATATTTTATGTTTCGTGATTTTCAGGCAAGAAACATAATGATTTTTAATAATCAAGCGTATTTTATTGATTATCAAGGAGGCAGAAAAGGTGCCATGCATTATGACATCGCTTCGTTGCTTTATCAGGCAAAGGCTCAAATTCCCACGGAAATTAAAGATGTATTAATTGATTTTTATATCAGCGAAGTTCAGAAATTAATTAATATTGATAAGAAAATATTTAAAACTCAATTTTATGATTTTGCATTTTTGAGAGTTTTGCAAACTCTCGGAGCTTATGGCAACAGAGGATTGATTGAAAGGAAGGCATATTTTATTCAGAGTATTCCCTATGCAATTAAAGGGCTTAAATATTTAGTTGAAAAACATAATGTTGCAGACAAATATCCCGAGTTAAAGGCAGTATGCAAAAAAATTATCGGTTCCGAAAAGTTTACAAAGGTACAAGATGATATTTTTACAATCAGAATAAATAGTTTTTCATATAAAAAAAATATTCCCGAAGATGCAACAAATCATGGAGGTGGATTTGTTTTTGATTGCAGGGGAATTCATAATCCCGGCAGATATCCCGAATATCAAAATAAAACAGGACAAGATACAGAGGTAATTGAATTTTTCAGGAAGAATACAAAAATTGATGATTTTATTAAAGATGTGTATAAAATAGTAGAATATAATATTAAAGATTATTTAGAACGCGATTTCAAGTCTTTAATGATAAATTTCGGATGTACGGGTGGGCAACACCGGAGCGTATATTGTGCCGAAGAAATTGCAAAAAAAATAAAACAGAATTATCCCGTAAAAATTATATTAAATCATATTGAGAGAGGGATTTGCAGGGAGATGTAAGTTTTACTTTATCTGACCATAACCTCTTTCCCGTTGTTTTTTAAAGATTCTTCTGCAGCACAAAGAACTTTTATATTAAAAAGTGCAGATTCATAGCCTGATAAAGGTTTTGTGGATTTTTCAACGGAATTGCAAAAGTCCTGAATCATTGATGCAAGAGGTTCTTTTGTGTTGTATTTGGGAACATAAACATCGCCTATTCTATAGTCCACCAAAACTTTTTCTTTATCAGTTTCTTTAAGCAATGTGTATCCCGAGTCGTAAATTTTAAGTTTTTCGGTTGGTTCAATATCGTCAAAAACTAACATTTGTTTATTTCCGCCGATTAACATTTTTCTGATTTTTACAGGAGACATCCACGAACTATGGATATGAACAATAATGTCCGATTCGTAGAATAAAGTAAGATATGCAATATCTTCTATATTATTTTTAAAATGACATTTCCCCGTGGCTGCAACCGAAATAACCTTTTGTTTTAGAAAATAATTAATTACCGATAAATCATGACTTGATAAATCCCATAAAACATTTATGTCGTTTTGAAATATTCCGAGATTAATTCTTGTGGAATCTATATAATTTAATTTGCCCAGATTACCCCCGTCTATGATTTCTTTCATTGTGGAAATAACTCCGTTGTAAAGGAATGTGTGGTCAACCATCAGAGTTAATTTTTTTTGTTCGGCGATATTTATCAAATCTTCTGCATATCCGATATTTGTAGTCATCGGTTTTTCTACAAGTACATGCTTATTATTCAATAATGCTTTTTTTGCAATCTTGTAATGACTTAACGGATTTGTAGCTATAACAATGCAATCAATATCAGCATCATTTATTACTTCATTATAATCAAGACAGGTGTTAACAAAAGGATAGTTCTTTTGAACAACTTTTAATCTTGAAGCATCCGAATCACAAACATATAATAAATTAAAGGGGGAATTTTGTATCACATTTCTCGCAAGATTTGGACCCCAGTAACCATAACCAATTAATCCGACATTCATATAGTAATTATTATTTTACACAAATACAAATCATTTTTTTTATAACTATTTTATTTTAATTAAATTGTTAATTGTTAAAAAAAAATTTAATTTAGAGCTGTTAAAATATCAAAATACATATTATGATGATAAAATTTATAGACTTACTGGTA
This sequence comes from Bacteroidales bacterium, assembly GCA_007130555.1. Lineage (GTDB taxonomy): Bacteria > Bacteroidota > Bacteroidia > Bacteroidales > ML635J-15 > SLSH01. The sequence continues at coordinate 8,786 of SLSH01000238.1, read as the reverse complement.
CAACATAAACAAATTGAATATGAATTAAATACGGTAATTCAACAAGTTATTGAAGATAGTGCATTTGTTTATGGAAAATATTTAACGGATTTCGAAAATAATTTTGCGGAAAAAATATGGGCAAAAAACTGTATTGGTGTTGCAAACGGGACGGATGCTTTGATAATTGTTTTGAAATGTTTGGGTATAAAACAAGGAGACGAAGTTATTACGGCTGCAAATTCTTTTATTGCGTCTGCCGAAGCAATCAGTAATATAGGAGCAAAACCGGTTTTTGTTGACCACGATAAATATTACGGAATTAATGTTGATTTGATAGAGAAAAAAATAAATAAAAATACAAAAGCAATTATCCCCGTTCATTTATACGGACAAAGTTGTGATATTGAGAAAGTTCAGGAAATCTGTAAAAAATACGGTTTGTATATGATAGAAGATACGGCACAGTCTCATTTTGCAAAATACAAAAATAAATATACGGGAACTTATGGAAACGCAGGATGTTTTAGTTTTTATCCTTCAAAAAATTTAGGAGCAATGGGAGATGGAGGGGCAATTGTTACTAATGACGATAAACTTGCCGAAAAAATCAGAATATATGCAAATCATGGTTCCGTATCAAAATATCAACATATTACAGAAGGAATTAATTCACGCCTAGACGGTATGCAGGCTGCAATTTTAAATGTAAAGTTAAAATATGTTGATAAGTGGAACCGGCAAAGGAATCTGGCAGGCTTATTTTATAATTCTTTGCTTAGTGATTGTGAGTTTGTTGAGAGCCCTGATATTAGAAAATACAGCGAACATTTTTTTCATATTTATGCAATAAAATGTAAAAAAAGAGATGAATTGCAAATGTTTTTAAAATCAAACGGTATTCAGACAGGAATACATTATCCCATTGCTTTGCCGTATTTGCAATGTTATGATTATTTACAACATAAATCCGAAGATTTTTCACAGTCTTTTAAAAATCAATCAAAATTATTATCTTTACCAATGTATCCTGATATAACACAAGAACAAATATTACATATTGTTAAACTAATTAAAGAATTTTATGCGAAATATTAAATTATTAAAACTTATTTTACTTTTTAGTATTTTGTTTTCGGTAAACCTCTATTCTCAAGTAGGCAAACCTCCAAACAGAGAAATGTCTCTTGCACGTTCAATATTTATTGATAATGATTATCAGAGAGCTCTTAAAATTTATTACGAACTTAAAGAGGATTTTCCCGATGATGCACTTCTTAATTATAGAATTGCACAATGTTATTTTGCATTATACGATGATAATAAAGCACGGGGATATTTGGATATTGCAATTGAAAATAAAGATGAAAGCGAATCAGATTACGAATTTTATTTATTGTCAGGACAGGTAAATCATCGTTTAAATATGATAGACCAGGCTCTGGAAGATTATCTGTATTTTAAAAAAAACGCAAAAGATAGCAGGGATACGGAAGTTGATAAATATATTAAACAGGCAAAAAAAGCACGGTTATTATTAGCCGACAAAAAAAATGTAACAGTTAATAATTTGGGAACTCATATAAATTCAGAATTCAGCGATTTATATCCGGTAGTATCCTGGAACAACAGCAAACTTTTTTTTACAACAACACGACAAGTTAAAAAAGAACAAACCATAAATCCTGTTACAAAAGAATATAACGAATCAATATTGGTTTCTTTGAGAAATAATGACGAAAAATGGTTAAACCCCGAAGAAATAAAGGCAGACTTTTCGGTTGACAGCGGGTTTACTTTAAATTCATTTGCAGCCGACCATTCGCTTGCATATTTGTCCCGGATTATTACAGAAGAAGAAGACGGCGGAGATATTTATATATCCGATTTTTATAATAATGGCTTTTTTGGTAAACCCGAAAAAATTGAGGATACAACAATTAATACAGGGTTTTACGAATTTTCGGCGAATGTAAATATGTTAAATAATCGTATTTATTATATTAATGATAATCCTGTAAAAGTTAAACAAAATACAGGAATAGTAAGTTCAAAAAAAAATAATAGCGGTAACTGGGGTACATCCAGACCTGTAAAAGTCGCGAATTCAGATTATTCGGAAAGTTTTGTTTATGTACATCCTAACGAAGAATTTATGATTTTTTCTTCAAATTCCGATGAATCAATGGGAGGTTATGACTTGTTTATTTCTGTAAATAAAAAAGGAAAATGGCAGAAACCCGTAAATTTTGGTTATCCGATAAATTCTACTTCTAATGAAACGGGATTTTCTATGGCTTTCGACGGAAAAACAGCATTTATAGCCTCTGACAGAGATGGTGAAAACGGAAAAACTAATATTTATCAAGTGGATTTAAATGATTATTTCAAAGAAAATTTGGATTTCAGTGCAAAAATATACAGAGTTTTCGGAAAAATTAAGGATGAAACAGAAACTGAAATTCAGGCAAATATTACCATACAAACACCTTCGCAAAAAAGATACAGAATACAAACAGACAATCAGGGAAGTTTCTTTTTGATTTTAACTCACGGTAATATTTATAATATAAAAATAAATAGCAGAGGATATGAGAGATTAAAGAAACAAATAGATTTAACTGACTATACGGGAGAAACGGAGATTTTCTTAAATTACGAATTAAAAAAACAGGATAGAAGATGGATTTTCTGGTAAGAAAATATATTAATGACGATTATTCGCAGGTTTTAACGGTATGGGAAAAAACAGGAATGGGTGGAAAACACAGAGGAGATGATAAAAATGCCATAAAAAGTACTTTACAAAAAGGCGGAGAACTGCTTGTACTTATTGAAAAAGAATCTGATAAAATCGTAGGAACATCATGGATCACAAATGACGGCAGACGTCTGTATTTACACCATTTTGGTATTTTACCCGATTATCAGTCAAAAGGATTGAGCAAATTGTTGTTGATAGAATCTTTGGAAATCGCCAGACAATTAAATCTTCAAATAAAATTAGAAGTCCATAAAGATAACAATATTGCAGTTAATCTATATAAAAAATTCGGATTCAAGTATTTAGGAGATTATGATGTCTATATCATCAGGGATGTTAATAATTTAATATAAATTCAGGATTTTTTCGAAAAATGTCAGTAAATCCAAAAAAAAATATGCCAATTTGACGTATTTTTAATATGGCAAATATTTTGATTATATTTGTCGGCTTTAAAAATTGAATAATTATGATGGAAGATAAAGAAAAAGATAACTGTACAGATTGTGGCTGTGAAAGTACTTCTGAAAACAGTAAAAATACAGCTAATGAAGATAATAAAAATGATTTGTCCGAAAAAGAAGATAATAGTTCTTCAAAAAAATCAAAAAAGAATAAAAAGGCGATTTCTAAATTAGAAAAAGAAATTAGTTTATTAAATGAGAAAAATGAAGAAATAAAAGATAAATATCTTCGTCTTGTTGCCGAATATGATAATTACAGAAAAAGAACAGCTAAGGAAAAACTGGAGTTAAGAGAGATTGCAACCAATACTGTTTTGCAGGAATTATTGCCGATTTTAGACGATTTTGACAGAGCTTTGGAATACTGTCAAAAGTCAACAGACGAAAATTCTATTACTGAAGGGATAAATATTATTCATAAAAAAATTAAAGAATTCTTTAAAAGCAAGGCAATTGAAGAAATTGATGCAATGCACAAAGAATTTGATACCGATTTTCATGAAGCTGTTACAAAAATCCCTGCCCCTTCGAAAAAATTAAAAGGTAAAGTGGTAGATGTAATACAAAAAGGTTATAAATTAAACGATAAAGTTATCAGATATTCTAAAGTTGTGGTAGGAGAATAAATTATTATGAGTAAAAGAGATTATTACGAGATTCTTGAGGTTGACAGAAATGCCGGACCTGAAGAAATAAAAAAAGCTTACAGAAAAAAAGCGATACAATATCATCCCGATAAAAATCAGGGAGATTCAAAAGCTGAAGAAAAATTTAAAGAAGCTGCTGAAGCATACGAAATATTAAGAGACGAACAAAAAAGAAGCAGATATGACAGGTTTGGACACGAAGGAGTTAGAGGTGCAGGAGGATTTAGTGCAGAAGGAATGACTTTTGACGATATCTTTTCACGCTTTGGTGATGTTTTCGGAGATACATTTGGCGGAGGATTTGGAGACGGTTTTGGTAGCTTTTTCGGAGGAACTCAGGGACGAACCGCAAGGCAAGTCAGAAAAGGAACTAATCTGAGAATAAAAGTAAAACTTACTTTAAACGAAATTGTTAACGGCACGGTTAAAAAAATTAAAGTTAATAAATACAACCCCTGCGAAGCATGTAAAGGAACGGGAGAAAAAGACGGAAACTCTAATAAAGATTGCCCGACCTGTAATGGAAGAGGAACGGTAACTCGTGTGATGAATACTATGTTGGGACAAATGCAGACAACAACTACCTGTAGTAATTGCAGAGGAGAAGGTAAAGTAATCTCGGAAAAATGCAATGAGTGTTACGGAGAAGGAATTGTAAAAGGAGAAGAAATTATTGAGATTAAAATACCACCGGGAGTAAGTGAGGGAGTACAATTATCTGTTTCGGGAAAAGGAAACGCAGCAAGAAGAGGAGGAATAAACGGGGACTTAATAGTTGTTATAGAAGAAATTAAAGATGAAAATTTTATAAGAGACGGAAATGACCTGATTTATAACTTATTTATCAGTGTCCCTGATGCAGTTATGGGTGCAAAAGCCGAAGTCCCTACTATTTCGGGGAAAGTTAAAATTAAAATCGAACAGGGAACGCAATCAGGAAAAGTTCTAAGATTAAGAGGAAAAGGAATTCCCGACTTAAACGGATACTCAAAAGGGGATTTGCTTGTGAGAGTAAATATATTTATACCAAAAAATATTTCGGGGGAAGATAAAAAGCTTATCGAAAAATTAAACCAATCCGACAGTTTTGACCCTAAAAAACATAAGCAGGAAAGTATTTTTGACAGAATGAGAGGCTTTTTTTCTTAATGTTAACATAAATTTTTAGTATATGACAAAACTTTTTTTATCTGGCATTTTTGTAAAAATAAAAGATTTCTCCACCCTGCCATAAATGGCTTGGGTGTCGAAATGACTTGGTGCTGGGGTGTGTTATGTCGGCGACGTCGGGCAAACTTGTATTCAGAGCATAGCTCTTCGTCGCCGACACTAACCCCGCACCCTCGGTGTCATTTCGACCCCTGACACAGGAAGGGGGAGAAATCTGACAAATGTGTAATGAGCTTAATTACAGCCAATTATATGATTTGTAGTAAAGTCTTGTCATGTACTAAGGTATAAATTACTATTCCCTTGAATAATAAAAGCAATATAAAAGAATACATTAGAAACTTGCCCGAAACAGCAGGGATATATCAATTTTTTGATAAAAATAATAAGATAATTTACATAGGAAAAGCAAAAAATATTCGTAACAGAGTATCATCTTACTTTATTAAAAATGTAAATTCTTTTAAAACAAAACTGCTTGTCAATAAAATTGCACAAATTAAATATATTGTTGTAGAAAACGAAGCCGATGCATTACTTCTTGAAAATAATCTGATAAAGAAACTACAGCCCGCTTATAATGTTTTGTTAAAAGACGATAAATCTTTCCCGTGGATATGTATTAGAAATGAAAAATTTCCGCGGGTTTTTTATACCAGACAAAAACAAAATGACGGAAGCATGTATTACGGACCGTTTACCTCGGTTTATATGGTTAAAACTTTACTAAATTTAATCAGGCAACTTTATCCTTTGCGAACCTGTAAGCATAATCTCAGCGAAAGTAACATAAAAGCAGGGAAATTTTCCGTTTGTCTTGAATATCATATAGGAAACTGTCTCGGACCATGCGAAGCCAGGATTTTAAGTACAGAATATTTAGAATTTGTTGATGGCGCAAAGAAAATTGTTAAAGGTGATATTCATATTATTCAGCAGTATTTGAATGAAATGATGAAGAAATTATCTGCGGGATATGAATTTGAAAAGGCTGCAAAAATTAAAGAAAAACTGGATATTATCGAAAATTACAAAAGCAAATCAACAATAGTAAGTGCCGGCATCACTAATATGGATGTTTTTGCAATTGTTTCGGATATAAATTCTGCTTATGTTAATTATATTAAAGTGCAAAACGGAGCTGTTATTCAGGCACATAACCTTGAATTAAAGAAAAAAATAGAGGAAAGCGAAGATGATTTGTTGTTAATGGCAATTGTCGAAATTAGGGAAAGTCTTTTAAGTAAGAATAAAGATGTTATAGTACCTTTTGAGCCCGATTATAATATTACAGGTATTAATTGGATTGTTCCGAAAAAAGGAGATAAACAGAAGTTGCTGGAACTATCGCGACGAAATGCTAAATTCTATATGTTAGAAAAGCATAAACGAATTGAAAAAATCAATCCTGAAAAACATAGTTTAAGAAAACTGGAAACATTAAAAAATGATTTGCGGTTAAAAAGTTTACCACGTCATATTGAATGTTTTGATATATCGGGAATACAGGGAACCGATACAGTCGGCTCATGTATAGTATTCAAAAATTCCAAACCTGCAAAAAAAGAATACAGGCATTATAATATAAAAACCGTAACGGGACAAGATGATTATGCATCTATAAAAGAAGTTATATTGAGAAGATATTCAAAACAAATCGAAGACAAAGCCGATTTGCCCGATTTGATAATTATTGACGGAGGTAAAGGACAATTAAATGCCGCCATTGACAGTTTAAAAACTTTAAATATTTACGGAAAATCCACAATTATCGGAATTGCAAAAAGATTAGAAGAAATTTATTTCCCGGACGACTCTGTACCTTTATTTTTAAATAAAAATTCCGAATCTTTAAAAATAATACAGCAAGCACGAAACGAAGCTCACAGATTTGTAATAAATCATCATCGTAAAAAGCGTTCCGGTAATTTTATAAATTCCGAATTGCAGAATATTGATGGGATTGGTCCGAAAACAATAAAATTACTTTTAACCAATTATAAATCTGTTGAAAAGATAAAACAAGCTAAATACGAAGATCTGGAAAAAATTATCGGCAAAAGCAAAGCGGGGAATTTAATTAAATATTTTAATTTTTATCTAAAATAATTTGATTAAAAATAATTTTTATATATTTGCATTATAAAATATATGTTGATTATTTAACAAAATTAAATATTTATATGAAAAATTTAACTTGGTTTATTTTGGTTTTAGTGTTGTTCTTTTCAATTGCTATTACAAGCTGTGGTCCGAAAGATACCACACCTCCGTCTATTTATATATTAGGTCATTCTGTAAGTGCCGATGGTTCGGATACTGTTGTTTTTGCAGGGTCTCATAACAGACCTCACGATACCGTGGTTTTGTTGTACACAAAATATGTAGAGCCTGTTCGGACTGTCAGAGATATTAAATTTGTCGGGATACAGGTAGAAGACAATGCTACAAGAATGGAAGATATTATTGTTGAAAGTGATATTGAAGATTTGCGTACTACAAATATAGGCTATTTAAATAGAGCAGGGGAAGAAAAAATTACTTATACGGCAATTGATGCAGAAGGAAACGAAAGAACAGCCGAAAGAAATCTCTTGGTTAAAAATATTGCTGAAGCATTTACAGGGACTTACGAAACAAGACGTAATACAATGTTTTTAAATAACGATACAGCATATAATTCAAATGTTGCAGTTGATGGACGTGTTCCCGGAAGACTTAGGTTTCCAAGGGTATATTATTCTCGTGTTTCGGGAGAAATGCCGATTTTTTATAGAGTAAATGCAGATTTATGGTCCGATAAAATATCAACAAATTTTCATGAAGCTATTGCATATATGGGTAAATCAAGTTCAAATCCCGAAACTCCATTCTTCGACGGGATGACTTATGAAGAAGGAATTGACACAATACGGACTTTTACAAGATTAAGAATTGATGCTCAGGAATATGCAGATACTCTCGGTAATAAAGTTTATATCGAAGGTGCCTGGGATAATACTATAAATGCTCCGAAATCCAGAATAGAATATATTGAAGGAACCAAAACTGTTCTGAGAATTATTCTGGAATTGCACATTTCAATTTATGCTACAGGACAAGCAGACCGTGTTACAGAAACTTATACGCCTTTTTAAATTTATTGCAACTTTCCAGAAAAAACATATTTTGCAGATGCTGTTAGTTTAATATTTTTATATTGATTATCAATATTTGTGAAACTAACAAGTAGTTTACCTCCCTTAGATTTGATATTTACCTGATTTATTTCAGGATTATAATATTTGGCGAAAATAATAGCTGCTGCAATGGCTCCTGTTCCGCAAGACAGTGTCTCGTTTTCAACCCCTCTTTCGTATGTAGCTATTTTAACTCCTTCTTTTTCAATTTCAACAAAATTTACATTTGTGGTTTTCGAAAAAAATCTTTCTTCTTTGCTGATTCGTTTACCCTCATTGTAAACATCAATATTATTCAGATTTTTAACAACTTTAACAAAATGCGGAGAGCCTGTGTCAAGAAAATAACCATCGGGAAATTCTGTGATTTTATCAACATCATTCATCTCTAATTCAACATTTTCGGCATCAATTATTTTTGCATTATGTAGTCCGTCTGTTGCTTCAAAAACCATATTTACTTTTGCATAGCCTTTTTTATATGCAAATGCTGCTATACATCTTCCTCCGTTTCCGCAAAAAGTGCTTTCGCCTCCGTCAGAATTATAATATTTCATTTTAAAATCGGCAGTATTACTTTTTT
>SLSH01000150.1 GCA_007130555.1 Bacteroidales bacterium | reverse complement strand
GCAACATCGGGATGACTGCGATAAAAAACGAGCATAACGAAGAATTTAGCGAAGCGATATCACGAACACCGCTTAAAATAATTAATATTGTGAGTAAATCGGACATTATGGACAGACACTAGTTAAATATTGTTAAACTCTTCAGGAGTTATAAGTTTTATAAGTTTCCCCATTCCCGGTTCCACATCTTCCCACTTTAATATATCCAATTCAATGTGAGCGACTCCGCATGTAGGGATGGTGTCAATATTCTTATCTGTTAAAAGAGTTACAAAACCTGTTGTGCCGGGATTATGACTGACAATAATAATATGATTTGTTTTAAAATGCTGACGGATTAATATTTCAAAGTATTCTGTTATACTGCAATGATACAGTTCATCATAATATTTTATTTTGCTTGTATCATAATTGATTTCTTTTGCAATTAATTTTGCAGTTTCATCTGCTCTTACAGCATAACTTGAAATAATCAAATCGGGTTTTGGTAAGTTTGAATTAATATATTTGCCTGTTGCGGGAGCATCATTCAAACCTTTTGTATTTAAAGGTCTGTCAAAATCAGATAAATCATTGTCCCAATCTGACTTTGCATGTCGAATTAAAGTTAATAGTTTCATTTAATTTAATAAATAATTTGAATATAAGCTATCGTTTTTTCGTTTTCAGGTTTTAATCTTTATGTCTTTCAACGTACTCTTTTGTACGAGTGTCTATCTTAATTTTTTCTCCTATCTCAATAAATAAAGGCACCATTACTTTCGATCCGGTTTCAATTGTAGCGGGCTTCATTGCGCTAGTTGATGTATCTCCTTTTAAGCCCGGCTCGGTATATGTAATTTCCATTATAACAAAATCAGGAAGCTCGCAGTTAAGGGGAGTTTCGGTATCTGCATTAAAAATTATTTCGACTTCCTGACCTTCTTTTAAAAATTCAACTCCTTCTATTAAATCTTCCTGCATCGGAATTTGTTCAAAAGTTTCTAAATTCATAAAGTTATAGCCCATATCATCTTTGTATAAATACTGATATGCTCTTCTTTCTATTCGGATTATATTTATTTTGGCTCCGGCATTAAAAGTATTTTCTATTATTCTTCCGTTTTCAAGATTTTTTAACTTGGTTCTTACAAATGCCCCGCCTTTACCGGGTTTTACATGTAAAAAATAAACTACTTGATGAGGTTTGCCGTTAAATTCAATAGTAAGCCCGTTTTTTATTTCTGATGTTGTTGCCATATTTATTTTTTTTGCAAAAATAATAATAATCTTAAAATATAATCAATTATATAATTAAAAAAAACAGCTAAATTTTTCAATAAATGAAAATATTTTTCATTTGGGATTGTTTTTATTTTTTAAATGCTTATTTTTGTATATTGATACAATATGATTTTTTCGATGAACTTAACATAGCCATTATGAAAGGAAAAGTTGTTTTATTTATTTTACTATCTGCCGGTTTAATATTTACTCCTGTTTCTAAATCTTATTGTCAGAACAATAAAAAGGGGAACAAACAATTAAGTGCTGATTTTCAGGCGTCTGCATACGAAATTGTTGCAGGTGATTGTATCAATTTTACTGATATGTCAACAGGGGGTCCTACTTACTGGGAATGGCAATTTCCCGGTTCCGAGACACTAAGTTCAAATTTGAAAAATCCTGCGGGAATTTGTTATCTGGTTCCCGGGGTTTATTCGGTTACTCTTGAAATACAAAGCAGCACTGGTTATGACCAAAAAATTGTTGAGGAATGTATTACGGTATTAGAAAATACTCAAACGCCGGTTGCTAACTTTGCTGCCGATAATGTAATTATACCCAAAGGAGGTTTTGTTACATTTACAAATTTATCTCAAGGAGATTTGATAAGGTGGAATTGGGAATTTGAAGGCGGTACACCTGATATTTCTACCGCAGAAAATCCTATGGCTATAGCGTATATGGAAATCGGGACTTATGATGTTTATTTACAGGTTGAAGATGCAATAGGGCAAAAAAGTGAAATTTTAAGAGAAGATTATATTCAGGTTGTTTCCGAATCTACTACTCATCCTATAGCAAATTTTACGGCAAACCGAACTTTTATTGCTCCCGGAGAAGCGGTTAATTTTACGGATTTAAGTAAAGGCCGTCCATATAAATGGACATGGTCTTTTGACGGAGGAGAGCCGGATAGTTCAACGGAGAAAGATCCGCAGAATATTTTATATCAGGCTGCCGGGACTTATGATGTTCAACTGATAATACAAAACAGTTTGGGTACCGACACAATTCTTAAAGAAGATTATATTATAGTTTCGGAAACAGATCCTTGTACAACAGCCCCGATAGCAAAATTTTCCGCTTCCCAAAGATTAATCCCCTCAGGGACAACCGTTCATTTTGAAGATAAATCCTTAAATAATCCTACACAATGGTACTGGAGTTTTCAGGGAGGATATCCTTCAACCAGTTATTTTTCAAATCCTCCAGGAATAGAATATAATTTTCCGGAAGGAAGATATGATGTTACATTAACGGTAAGTAACGAGTGCGGGGCGGATTATCTGACAAAACCCGATTATATTGTTGTGTATTCGGGAGCTGTTTCAATAATTTGTGATACAATTTCTAATATAGCAGAGAACGAACTTGCGGGATTAGGACTAATGTCTCTTGAAGATTCGTGGGGACATATCGGCGGACATAACGGACAGATTACAAGAATGTATGCAGATAAATTTGACACTCATGTTTTTACACAAATTGAAGGAATTCAAGTTCCCGTTCATATAGCTCAAATTTCTTCTGCCCCTGAAAGTTATAATGCGAGAGTGAATTTTTATATATGGGACGGCAGTACTCAGTATCCCGAAATTGTTCTTCATCAGAAAGATATATATATCAGAAATATGAGTGCACCAATTTATAATTTTTTTAAATTTGAAAATCCCGTTGAAGTTGACGGACCATTTTTTGTCGGATACAGAATATCTTATAACGATGTTACGGGAAACGGACAAAGTGATGATTTGTTTGTTGTCAGTGTAGCTCAAAACAGAACTTATACAGGTGCAAAAAATACTTTGTACGTACAACACTCGGGAGTCTGGCAGACAGCAACAGAAAGATTTAATGTGCGTACTTCCACAGGAATAAAACCGATTGCATGTCTGGTAGATGTAAAAGAATTCGAAACCGACTTGGATATAGCCGTATATCCTAATCCTGCAAGCTCATTTATAAAAATAAATACAGGCGTTTTAAATAAAGATACAAATATAAATATTCAAATATTTGATATTACCGGAAGATTAATGTATCAGAAAGATACCAAAACAGGTTATGACGATATAACTATCAATACAGAAAACTATCAGAACGGCTTATATCTTATTAATGTGATATCCGATAATTCTAGATTTACCGAAAAAATAATGATATTACATTAAAAATGCCCTTATTGTAAATGACCATTCCTGAAATTATCATATATACTGACGGTGCTGCAAGAGGAAATCCCGGTCCCGGTGGATATGGGATAGTACTTAAATCCGGCAAGTTCCGAAAAGAAATATCCGAAGGATACAGAAAAACCACAAACAACAGAATGGAACT